>JASFFJ010000340.1:0-8325 GCA_050124355.1 Desulfobacterales bacterium
GGCCTCGTTTCCTGTCTTTGTCATCGCCGATTGGGACATTATCTGTTTTTCTCCAAAATTCAGAACTACTGACGAGTCGTAAAATCTAAAGCAAACGGCACCCGGGAAAATGGTGCCGTTTGCTGACGCCATACCATATTTTTTTAGATGTTGCTGCTTGCAAGCGATCGCTTGACGTCGCCTAAAAGGTAAAAACGAAGCTTCGCCTCAAACCGACGGGTCAATGAGAATTATATGCTGTTGGCAAAGCGAAGCGATGCTTGATACTGGATGTTGAATAAAGAATTCTATCAACAAACACCCATCATCAAGGAACCAGCATCCAGTATCCTTTTGTTTTCTGCTTAAACAAGCTTTTCTAATACTTGTTTTGTTTGTTTACTTTTTAGGCATGTGAAACGGTTAATATTTACCATAAAGCTCAGCCGCTTCCATCATGGCGATGGCATTCATCAAGGAGCCATTGGGTGGAAATTCGCATCCCGTAGCCAAGATGAATCCGCCATCCTTACCGAGCTCTTCAATTTCTTTTTTACACTCTGCCTTCATCTCTTCGGGAGATCCCAGGAAGGCGTATTGGGCCGGGCTGGCATAACCGCAAAGGCAAACTTTTTTGCCCCATTTTTCTTTGGCTTCCTTCATATCTTTGCAGTCATCCGGGGGATAGGCAAACGAAATGGCCACCGGATCCATCATTTCGATTTGGACATCGAAATAAATGCCATTGCCGCAATTATGGACCATCACCATGGCGCCACATTCCCGGATGGTGTCAGCCAGTACTTTCGTATGGGGCCCTTCGATTTCTCTCCACATTTCCTTGCGCATGATGGTTTGAGAGGCGAACAGGGTGTCGAGCACAATCGCATGCACCCCTGTTTTGCACATGGCCTTAATATAATCGACCAAGACCTCGGTGATAACTTCTTCGGCCTTGATGACTGCTTCTTTGTTCTTATAGCAATCACGAAATACATTTTCCGCGCCGCGCATCATCGATAAAATCCCCAGCGGTCCGTAAACAAACCCCATGATCGGAACCGTGGCGGCTTTTTCGTTGCAGATGATATCCATGTAGGTCAGCATTTCTTTCATGCGGGGTGATTTGGTGGGATCTATCCTTTCAATCTTTAAATAATCATCCGGAGTTTTAATACATGGGTCGTCATAGTCAGGGTGGGGGGTGTCTTCAACCGGATAGACCATTTTTTGGCCCAGGTCGGCTGCTTCCACCGAAAGATCTACTAGACCTAAAATGCCATCAAACCCGATGAGTTCCTGGGCCTGGACCATGGATTTGGCCATCAATTCACCGTCTTGGGCCCACTCTTCATAGGTTACGCCGTATACCCTGCGGGCGGCACCGCAAATCAAAGGGGCGGCGGGGACGCGATCCGGGATGCCGCCTTGAAGAACGGTTCCGACTCTTTCCAATGGTGTCATGACTTGTCTCCTTTCTATATTATTAAGGTTTGTCAAAACCAATTCGCCGGTAAATGGAGATCCCGGCTAAATCAGCGACCACCAGCAGCTGGGGGTATTAGGATGGCCCCTCGAAGGGACCGGGACCACGCTCTGCTGGTGGTCGCTGATTTGTAAAAAGAATTTTTGCTCCAACTTAGTTTTTGTATTACCGCGTGCTCTGAGATATTGAGAAGATTATTTTAATCATGTCTTTTTCTTATTTGTCCGTTTTGACGAGCAGATACGTTGCTTACATAGCTGACGAAATCGGAAAATAAGTGAGCCAAAATTCTTTTATTTCAATTCATAAGCCACCGGCATCGTTTAAGTTTAATTCAATTTAGTGTGTTCTCCCGGCAACGGTAGAACCTTTTCAATTCTCACCGGCTGAGCCGGTGACTTATGAATTGAGTAGGATCAGCAATATTGGCCCATATAGCTTCCAGGCCGAGGTTTTGGTGGACACTCAATCCTTCGATGCCATTATGGTACTCAGCTAATGAATCCCTTATTTCCTGTATTTCTTGTGAATTAATTTGGTCACAGCGGCTGATCACAACAAGATCGGCATCGCTGACTTGTCCAAGCAATAGTTTGCGGCGTTCCTGCCACAAAAATCCGAATAGAGGGCCATCCACTAATGTAATGAATGGGCCAATCTCGTAGCGGATATCGCGACGGCCCATGGCAGCGACTTGGCGAAGCTCTTCGGTAACCACCATTTCCGACGGTTCGACAAATAGCACATCGGGGTCGTGGGTCTTTTTTAATTCTTTTTTGAGATCTACCAGACTGGAAGCCAATGAGCAGCCCACTCACCCACCTCGGATATACTTGACTGGCACCTGAAATTTGTTGACAAAATCGGTATCAAAATCGACCGTGCCGTCTTGATTAACAATCACGGCCGATGTTTTGCCTGTACCGTTGAGGCGCATGATGAGCTCACGGATCAAGGTTGTTTTGCCGCTATCGCGCGCACCGGATACGTTTACCAATAGCATTGATTAATTCTCCGGATCATTATCGATCGATAATTGTTCTTCTAACTGCTTGATGTAATCCTGTTTCGAAGCCACAAAGTCGAACTCATCGAAATAAGTATGCTCTTTTTCTTTAATAACGGAAAGACCGCGCTGCTCGGAGACCTCATGCATGCCTTCCAGGGTCGCGGCCTTGACGGCATCTTCGGGTATGCCCTGAACGATGCTGTTAATGGCGATGAGCAGTTCTTTAACCGGCTTTGAGAGATGACCTTTTGAATAGGAGCCATGGGTAGGGCCGATCGTATCCGCCTTGATAGTTCCCGCCTCGGTGCGAATGTGGGATTTGATATGACCAATGCAGCGTGCTCCCAGGTCCATACAGTTTTGGGCGATGGCAACCATCATAGATTCCGCCATGGTTTTAACAAAATCTTCGTTCATCAATTCTTTTCGGCTTAGTTTGGCGGCCACACCATAACCGCTGACCCCGTGTTCGGTGTAACAACCGCTTCCATCTTTTGCTATTGGATCCGCCATTTTCAGGCCTCCCATGTGAGAATAACGTCTGCCAGTTGATCCAGTCCCGTACCGCTAAAAGAAGATAAATTGCAGATGTCGGCTTTGGTATTATGTTCGCGAACTTTTTCCGCCGACTCCGTAACAGCCGCTTCGTCGACTGCATCGATTTTGCTGATGGCGATGACATCGGCATCCTTTATTTGGGTGGTGACCAACTGACCCAGCATGTCCATATCCAGGAGCTCCGTCGGACGCGTTGCGTCAAAAAGTACGATGGCCGGACCGATAGAAATCTTGGCGTCGCGTCCGCCCATTCTGGCAGCTAATTTGACCTGATGGGGCACGGCCACACCGGTGGGCTCCACTAAAACGTGATCGGGTTTGAAATCCTTGTATAACCTGTAAATGGTTTTGGCGAAGGTTGCAGCGACTTCGCAACAGATGCAGCCCCCGCCGATGTCTTTAACCTGCATGCCGCTTTCTTCCATAACCTTGCCGTCTACCGGGATTTCACCGATTTCGTTGACGACTAAGGCAACTTTACGTTCACCGTTACCGGCAATTTCCCTGGAGAGCTTAAGCAAGAGGGTTGTCTTGCCGCACCCCAAAAATCCAGCAATTTGCGTAATTTTCATGCCATCACCTGATTACCCTAAAAATATATTTTCAGAAAATATAGATAAAATCGATATGGATTGGTAATTTTTGACATAGATGAAAGTGTCTGTAAAGGAATAAAATCAGTTAAAAAAAAGGTATATTTGTATACCTGAAAAGGCAAAAATCAAATAAATAATTGCGATTTCACAAATTTGAACATATCCACCAGATTATCTGAAAACTGTTTCACGGGATTTTGATTGGCTAAGGAAAAAAGTGTTTCTAAAAAGCGTTTGTCTTCCTGCGAGATATAAGCATGACAGTTCCACCAATAAGATGCCAGTTCAACTGCGATCCCCTTATCGGCCAATAACGCCACCGGCGCAAAACGCTTATTTTTTCTACAAAGGAAAATTGCCCGTATCCATTGGTGGGGAAAAAGCCGCTGATAATTCTCCTTTTCTTCAGCCGAGGGACTGATTCTGTAAGTGTAATAATGGAGCAAGGCCGCACTGTTGCCCATTTCAATGATCATTTGGGCGGCAATCAGATTTTTCAAACCGGTTTCCAGATGGGCCACCATGTGACGCACCATCTGAAGGCCGGAACCCGAAATGTGGGTGAGGGGGCGGATTTTTTTATCAAAATTAAATCGATACACTGACGGTTCAACCTGCAAATGACGACGGGCCAATTCCATGTTCAACCATCCCTGCAGCGCCAAAGGTGATATGCCCATCAAGTATTTTTCGTATAAATGGATGGTCAGGCGCTGATTTTCAAGGGTTGTGTGCAGGGGAGCGTCAAAGGGTGAGCGATCGATATCATCTTTTGGATGACGGTTGACAAGAATTTCCCATGCGGAAGGAAAGGCCATCCGGCTGCAAAATTGCTCGATATATCGCGCCGTGAACCTTGCCAGCTCCAATGGGGTCGATATGATCGAATTGTCCAAAACCCTTCCTATGGGGTACTCCGAAAATGTTCAATTTAGCTATGTCGAAAAAAAGATTTCGACACCAACAGGGCGTGTAGATTGATCTTTCGTCCGCGAAGCCCCAGCTTTTGGCGAATGCTGCGCCGGTGGACCTGGACCGTCTCAAAGGAAATATTCATGGATTGCGCAATTTCCTTACTCGAAAGGCCGGTTTGAATGAATTTGCAAATTTTCATTTCGGTGCGCGTTAACCGGAGAAACCTGCCATCAAGTTCTTTGGAAAACCCGGCAGTTAGATTGATCAGCTGATCGCGCATCACATTCAGATAGGCATTACGCACATCCGCCGATGACTCGCGCTTTAATTTTTCGATGGTCGGCAACAGCAGCGTTTCTATCCGGTGTGATATGCCGGTCTCGATGCCGCCTCTTTCCCTTTCAAAGGCGCGCATCAAATTTTTCAAGGTCACGTACATTTCTCTGCGATTCATTTTCTCCTGGCGCAGAAGTTCTTTTAACGTCTGATATTCGGTCAAATCCTTTATCACCAAACAAAAGAGGGTTCGATTGAACAGAGAAAATTTTTTAACCGTGATATCGATGGGAAATGGGTCTTCACCATTGCGCATCGCTGTCAATTCACCTGCCCAACTTTCGAAGTCACTTAGATCGTTAAATGCTTGATTCAAGGTGTGCTTTTGGCTAGGTGCAATCAGATCGCGACAATCCATCCCAATAACATCTTTGTGGGAGCTCTCAAATATGTCACACGCACGATCATTGATTTCAATGATTTTCAGATCCTGGGAAACAAAAAATACACCGTCACCAATATCATTTAACAACGCATGCAATAATTCTTCGAAAGAATCGAATGTCAACGTATAATTGTTATTCATGACCGTAGTGTTCGGCTTTGGTTAGGAGATGAGGATTACCCGATAAAGAAGTCTCTTTAAATCTAAACCCGGATAAACCGGAAATAACAAATAACAAGCACCAAATTAAAAATAAATTTCAAAATACAATATCCAAATCTCAAATAAGATCGTGGATGCAATTGTTTGGGATTTCGAATTTTGTTCATTGAGATTTGTTTGGCATTTGGTATTTGTGATTTGAGATTTTTCAATTGCTGATACCTAACACCCGTCAACTTCATTCCGCCTGACTCCGCGATTGCTCCTTTGAAGCATTTCTCCGATATGATTCGAGAACCTCTATAGCTTCTGCGGTCGTCACGGGGATCCGGTGGCTATTCGTCGAATCTTTCAAGAATTGTTTGAAAAGCAGGGTTAACAGCGGCGGCTCCAGACGAGCGCTTTTTAAGAGGCTATCATCGGTCAAAATTTTTCGGGGAGATCCATCGGCCGCGATGTTGCCATCATTTAGAATAATTACCCGTTTGGCCAACAACGAGGCCAGGTTGATATCATGGGTGACGATGATCAACGTGTAACCGTGATGACTATTTAAATGCTTGATCAGCTTGACCAGATGTCGGGCAGTCGCAGGATCTAAACTGGCACTGGGCTCATCTAACAACAGCAGCGGGGGTTGCATAGCGATTAAACCGGCGAGGCCGACACGCTTCATTTCACCGTAACTGAGTCGATGGATGGGTCGTTTGGCAAGGTGCGATACTTCCATTAATGACATGGCAGTCGTGACCAGACGGTCAATTTCCGTCTTTGGCAAGCCCAAGTTGTTTGGACCATAAGCGATATCTTCGCCGACATGGGTGCAAAACAGCTGATCATTGGGGTCTTGGGCCATCATGCCGACATATTGAAAGGCATCATAGCGCGATTTGCGGTCAAGCAATTGACCGCATAAAGATATTTTACCCGCATGCGGTGAGAGAATACCCGAAAATAATTTAAGCAAAGTGGTTTTCCCGGCACCGTTGGGTCCACACAAAACAACAAGCTCCCCTCGGTCGACAGACAGTGAAATGTTATCCAGGGTTCTGCCATCGGCAAAGGCAAAGGAAACCCTTTCGGAGCGGAGTACCGGCACATTCGGATCGACGACTTGCGGTGTGATATCGCAATTATTCGGGCACTCTGTCGACTCGGACTCAAATGACGACCGTATCTCCGAATGACCCGATTCACCCCGGGCCGTCATGGATTCTTGAATGCGGTTGGCTCGGTCATAGGCTCTGAGAATTACCTGGGTGAGAATCAAGGCGGTGCTGCGTAAGGCGATGCGGTAATTGCGAAAGCCGCCTTTTGAGCGCGCTGCGTCGCGCATCTTAAAAAATTCATCAAAAAGCAAAAAGGCATAGCGATAAGCGGTGGCGATGACGTTAATGAGCACCAGCGGAATTTTAAACCATTTAAGGGCATCCAGGACTTTAGCAAAGGGCGTGGATAAAAACACTGCCGCCATCCAGGACATATCGCATGCCACGCGGCTGGCAGCAGATACGCCCTGGAGGACGCCTTCATGATAGAAGGTCAAGGGGCCCAATGAAAAAATGGGTGTAACGCCAAAGCCGGCCGAAAACCCCACAAAAACAACGAGGGTGGCCCAGGCGGGCGCGAGGAAAAAGAGCGCAAAAAGCCGACCGGGAATACGGGACAAAATCACCATCGCCAGACTAACACTAAATAATCCGACCGAAAGCCACAGTTTGGCGACCACCACATTCAGCCCGATAGCGATGACCAGCAAGGCCAATTTAATCCGTGGGTCCCAGCTGTGCAGTCCCCTGTACTGATTTATCTCCTGATAATCTTGGATATAAGAGGCGGCGCTTGTAGAAACTTTATCTAAAATTTGATTGAATCCCATCTGTTCAGACCTTGTAAGTAATCATTGGCGATTTCCCCATAGCAAATGCCACCAGCGTCCCACGACGAAGCCACAAATTCCGCCGGCGGAGAGCAGCAAAAGGTTCCAAAGATCGCCCATTGATTCGGTATCGATGAAAGGGGCTCTGGCCGGTCGACCGGCAGCTTCCGCCAGCTTTTCATTGACCGCTTCATCCATTCCCGCAAACGTTGCCGGTTCCGGCGCTGGCGAATTGTTTGGGTCAAGATCGGTATTGGTTGCAACCGCCACTTCTTTGGCGGCCTCAGCGATGTTAGCGCTATAGAAACACAGGCCTCCCAAAACGATGAGCACGAGGATATTTATGGAGCTCTTTTTTAAAACAGCCTGCCCCTTGTTTATGATTCCGAGCTCTTGCAGTACTTCAGGTCTTTGGCGATAAGCATATTGCAAGGCCAGACCGGTCACAACCATTTCACCAATGGCAATTGGAAGCTGAGTGGGCACGTAGGCCGAATAGATAGCAATCAAATACCCTGCCAGCGAATATTGGGGATTGGGTGCCTGCGCCAGGGTTGTGCCCAGGATCAGGCCGGACCCGACGTAGACCATGATATCACCGATCAGACCGCCGGCAAAACCGGCAGCCAGGATAGGCAAACCCAGCATGCGTGCGATACGAAACGCCAGCCAACCAAAAAAGCAGCCAAAAAAACCGAGTGCGATAACATTGGCGCCCCAGGTTCCAAATCCCCCATGGGCAAAAAAAGCGGCTTGCAGCAATAAGCTGACACCGGTTAAAGCGAATCCTATCAATGGGCCAAGTAAAATACCGATTAACGGTGTACCACAGGGGTGTGAACAGGTTCCCGTAAATGCCGGGATCGGTATTAAGGAAATAAAAAAAATCAGAGCACCGCCCATTCCCAACAGGGGTTTTTTATCCGGAAAATCTCTAACGAATTTTTTCATTCGCCAGACACCGCATCCCACAACAGCGATGCCGGCACCCGTATACATCACAGCCTCGCTACCGGTGAT
>JASFFJ010000341.1:0-8318 GCA_050124355.1 Desulfobacterales bacterium
GGTTAAAGATGGGATGCGGGTTAGACTGAAACAATGATGTTTGTTATTTGTTATTGGTTAATTGTTTCAGAGGAATAAAATCTATTCTTATATTTCATCAATTAAAAAATTAATATCAGGCCATTTGAGCAAATTGAATTTCTAAGTGACTCGCATTGGCAATAATTCTCTTAAAACATTTGAAGAATTAAAGTGTTGGCAGGCATGCCGTGAGGTTCGAATTTTTATTATGAATATAGTTAAAGGTTATCCAAAAGAAGAGAAATATTATATCGTTAATAACATGAAAAGGGCTGCCAGATCAACAACGCAAAACATTGCGGAAGGGTTCGGACGATTTCACTATCGCGAAAATACACAATTTTGTCGAATCTGTCGCGGTTCCCTTTTTGAACTTATTGATGATTTGATAGCATCGGTAGATGAAGGATTCATCAGTCGGGAAGATTACCAAAAAGGGAGAGATAAGATCTCCAATGCGCTGGCGCTACTAAATGGATACATCAATTACTTGAACAGTCAAATTACAAATAACAATTAACCCGCAACCAATAACAAATCAAATGCGTGCTCTCGGTAATTGGTCGATTAAAAACAACGTCAGCGTAAACCTCATCATGATATTTATCATCATGGCCGGTATCTTTACGGTAATGAAGATGCGGCGGGAAATCTTTCCGCAATTCTCGTTGGACATGATTGTTGCTTCGGTGGTTTATCCCGGCTCCAGTCCGGAAGAGGTGGAAGAGGGGATTTGCATTAAGATAGAAGAAAAAATCCAGAGCATTGAGGGAATTGAAACCCTCAGATCCGTCGCGCGGGAAGGAAGCGGCGAGGTCATTGCAGAACTCGAAACCGGAGCGGACGCTCAGAAAATTTTGGATGACATCAAGGCCGAAGTGGATCGTATCGATACCTTTCCGGATGAGGCCGAGGAACCGATGGTGCAGGAGATTATCAACAAAGATCCGACCATTTCGGTGGCGATTTACGGGGAAGTCTCTGAAAAACGTATGCGTCAAATCGCCGAAGGCATCCGGGATGACCTTTTGGATGCCAGAGTGGTTGACCATCAAGAAATCGGTGGCTGGCAGGATTTAATTGCGTCCCTCCTTAAGCGTTTTCGATTCAAACAGCCGGAATCCATTACCCAAATCGACCTTGTCGGGGTGCGCGACTACGAAATCGCCGTGGAAGTGTCGGAGGAGAATTTACGCCGTTACGGTATGTCATTTGATCAGGTTGTCAGTGCGGTGAGAGCCGGTAGTATTGACCTTCCGGGAGGTCAAATTAAAACCGACCAGGGCGAGATCCTGGTGCGAGCCAAGGGCCAGCTTTATACCGGCCGGGAATTTGAGAAAATCCCCCTGATCACGTTAAGCGACGGCACCGTGGTGAAGTTGGGGCAGGTTGCCAAGGTCATCGATGGATTCGAAGATCTGGATATCAAGACCAGATTCAACGGAAAGCCGGCTGCAATTGTCCAGGTGAGCCGAACCAGCGAACAGGATATCATTGAAATTGCCAAAATTGCACGCAACTATGTGGCGAAACTGAAGCAGGAACTTCCTGAAGACCTTGATTTTGCTATCTGGGGGGATATCTCCACGATGGTGGAGAGCCGTATCGATTTAATGTTGCGCAACGGACTTCAGGGTATTTTACTGGTTTTTATTGCCCTCGCCCTTTTTCTAAATCTGCGCCTGGCATTCTGGGTAGCCCTCGGTATACCGATATCCTTTATGGCAGCCTTCATTATTCTGAACGGCTTTGATCAAACCATCAATATGATTTCGCTGTTTGCCTTTATTATGACCCTCGGCATTCTTGTAGACGATGCCATCATCGTCGGTGAAAATGTCTATTCCCACTACAGCCGGGGTAAGTCTCCCGCAGCGGCGGTCGTTGACGGCTTGAAGGAGGTCGGCGGACCGGTCGTGATGGCAGTCAGCACGACGGTAGTGGCTTTTTGCCCATTGTTGTTTATTGCAGGGATCATGGGAAAATTTATTGCCGTCATGCCCATGGCCGTCATTATTATCTTGATCGTATCCCTCGGCGAAGCCTTGATTATACTTCCCTCCCATCTGAACCACGCCCTGGTACAATCAGAGAAAAAAGACCGTAAATTGACATCCTGGCATGAACGCGTTCGGGAAAACTTAGAGAAAGGGATGCAGGCGCTTATTGATCGGCTCTATTTACCGGCCATCAAATATGTGGTCAAAAACAGATACTTTACGTTTTCCATCGGCATCGGTGTGCTGATTGTGAGTTTGGGAATTATCGCCGGTGGATACGTGCCGTTTGTTTTTTTTCCAAAGGGGGAAAGCGACTGGATTGTCGCGGAAGTCATTTACCCTCTGGGAACGCCCTACCGCTTAACCGAAGAGTCCATTGCATATCTCGAACAAGAATCCTTTGAACTCAATACGGTATTTTCCGAGTTTTCAGAAAATGACGGTGAATTGGTGAAAAACACTTTTTCAATCGTCGGGGCAATCCCCCGGCGCGATTGGAAGCCTCCTGAATACGGCGGACACGTCGGACAAGTCTGGCTTGAATTGATCTCCTCAGAGAATCGGGAGGATATTTCTACCCATTCGGTTCTGAATAAATGGCGTGATTTGATCGGTGAAATTCCGGGCGTCGAACGGCTTACCTTCGCTACTTTAGAAGGTGGTCCGGCCGGCAACCCTATCGAGATCCAGCTTAGTGGCCAAGGCTTTGATCAACTCAAACAGGCCGCTGCCGAGTTGGAGGCTGAAATTGCAACCTATCCCGGTACCTTTGACATTTCCAACAACTTCAAACCCGGCAAGCAGGAAAAGAAAATTCGGGTAAAGGAGGGATCCCGCTCCATTGGCGTGACCATGCGGGATCTTGCCCGACAAATTCGCCAGGCCTTTTACGGCGAAGAAGCGTTGCGTATCCAGCGGGACAGAGACGACGTCAAGGTTATGGTTCGATATGCTGATAAAGAACGACACAGTCTGGCCGGAATTGAAGAAATGCGGATCCGCACCGCTGACGGTCAGGAAATACCCATCGAAGAAGTTGCCGATATAATGCCCGGCAGAGCTTATTCCGTCATCACCCGGGTGAATCGTAAACGAACCATCACCGTTATTTCCGATATCGATTCAGCCATTGCCAATGCAAGTGTCATTACCGGCGAATTGAAGGAAAATTTCTTACCGGCACTTGTTGAGCGTTATCCCGGGATTGTTTATGATTTTGAAGGCCAGGAGAAGCGAACGCGTGAATCCCTTGACAGCATTAAAAGCGGATATCTTCTGGCAATAATGGGGATCTTCCTATTGCTGGCCAGTCAGTTTCGTTCCTATATCCAGCCGGTAATTATTATGGTGGCCATCCCTTTCGGCCTGATCGGGGCCATATTCGGCCATCTCATTATGGGTCTGGAATTCACCATTGTCAGTGTATTTGGAATCGTGGCGCTGTCCGGAATCGTGGTCAATGATTCTCTGATATTGATAGATTTTATCAACCGCGCGTTGCGCAGCGGAACAGATCTTAGCATAGCCGTGATCGAATCCGGCAAAGCAAGATTCAGGCCGGTGTTGCTGACTTCGGTTACCACGATCGCCGGGCTTTTTCCATTGCTGCTGGAGCGGAGTTTCCAGGCCCAGTTTCTGATCCCCATGGCAGTCAGTATTTGCTTTGGATTGCTGGTGGCCACCGTATTGACATTGCTCTATGTCCCTGCACTTTATTTAATTGTTTCAGATGTCACCAACGTATTTGTGGGGCGGAGGACAGAAAACAACAGACGGAAGGCAGAAGGGGGAAGAGGGAATTCGGAGATGGAAGTGCGGCCTCCGGCCCGAAGGGGCCATAGAAGCCTACGCCCCGGAGGGAAGTCGGAATGATAGGAAGATGGATTGACGATTGCATAATGTTTGCATTTATCGGTGGGCAATCACCACCGTGCGAAAACCAATTTTTGCAACGTTAGACTTTACGATCCGCATCCAAGTATTCAACCACGGTGATAACGTTTTTATCGATACGGCGTCGATAAGAAACCCTGTCCACCATATTGCGAACCAGATGAATCCCCAAGCCGCCGATCTTGCGTTCTTCAAGCGGAAGCCCCATATCCGGCGTTTCAACCCCCAGCGGATTAAACGGGATACCGCCATCGACCATCGACACCTTCAAACGATCGGCCGATAATTCTACCTTGACTTTGATGTCATGCGCCTTGTTATCCTGGTAGGCGTAAGAAATGATGTTGGTTAAGAGTTCATCGAATACCACATTCATTTTTAGTCTGACTTTCTCCGGGATGCCATAGTCCTCAGCGAAGGTGTCAAAGTGCTTTTGAACTCGCGAGTTTTCGGACAGACGATTCGAAACCGTGAGTTCCAGTTTCGGCCCGGCCGTTTCTTCCGGGGTTCTGAGAAATTGAATGGCCAGCACCGTCATATCATCCACCTGATCTGCCTCGTTTTCGAATCGTTTTACCTCTGAAACCGTCGCAGACACCATGTCTTCGACGGACTCAAATTCATAGGAAAAAATGAACTCCGCAAGGCGCTTATCGGAAAAGAGGTTACTGTCGGTATCCCTGGCTTTGGTGACCCCGTCGGTGTAGGTCAGCAGCATATCATTTTTTGACAGCACTGTTTTACCTTCTTGATAAACCAATCCCCTCACCATTCCGAGTACCGGACCGTGGAGGCTGTCCAACATTTCGAGAGACCCTTCTGCCGGTCTGATATACGGTGATTTGTGTCCGGCATTCGTATATAGCAACATCCCGGTATTGATATTCAGAATACCCATGAAAAGTGTTGCAAAAGTGGCGGCTTTGTTAATCCCGCAAAGTTCCGCATTGACATGGGTCAGTATGCTTGCCGTCGAGAAATCATCTCCCGCCCTGGACTTGATAATGGATTTCGTAATGGTCATAAACGAGGCGGCCGACACCCCTTTTCCGGAAACGTCTCCGATACAAAAACAAAAGCGATCATCCCCTATAAAAAAGAAATCATAGAAATCTCCCCCAAATTCGCGGGCCGGTTGCAGGGTGGCATACACATCGAACTCATCATGGTCCGGGAACGCCGGGAATTCGGACGGCAGCATGCTCAGCTGGATTTTGCGGCCAACGCTTAACTCGTCCTCCCTTTTATCTTCATGAGACTCAATGATTTTGTGGGCCTGCTGCAGTTCTTCCACGTTGTATTTCAATGCCAGATGGGTGTTGACGCGGGCCTTGACGATGGGAGGATATATGGGTTTTGTGATGTAATCCGCAGCACCCATTTCAAGGCACCTGGACTCCTCTCTGATTTCCCCCTTGTCGGTGATAAAGATCACGGGGATCGCGCGAGTGATTTTATCAGTCTTCAAGCGCCGGCACAGCTCGCGGCTATCCATCGCGGTCGTCGTGTTATCCAACAGAATCAAATCCGGTGCATCGTCCGTGAAGACCTCGTCCAAAGCCTGTTTTCCGCTCATCGCCTCCACGATCTCATAGTCCGGTTTAAGCACGTCGACCAAGACCTTGAAATCGGGTTGTGCATTGCCAACGATCAGGATTTTCCTACGTTTTTCCATACGTCTTACTTCTCCTCCTACCAAGACACTGCAACGGTGCGGTTGGACAGTGTTTAGAAATAAAACAAAGCAGCGCCTGCATGAGCCAGGATCCACTTGCAAGTGGCTCCGCAAAGCTGGAAGTCTTTTTTCCGGATCAAACTGACCGCTTCGGTAGCCTGGGGCTGGATTGACTCCTAATTCGCTGAAGAGTTATACCCCGCAGATGGCTGATATTTCCACCTGAACATCTTTGGGAAGTCTTGCGACCTCTAACGTTTCCCTCGCTGGAAGACTTTCTGAAAAAAAACTACTATAAACATCGTTAAACTTTACGAAATCTCCCATATCTTTTAGAAAGCATGAACATTTCAGCACATTTTGCAGGGTCATTCCGGCCGCTTTGATGATGGCCTGCAAGTTTTCCAATACCTGTTTTGCCTGAGATTCAATATCGCCTTCGACAAGGTCACCGGTTTTTGGATCTATCGGAATTTGTCCGGAGACAAAAAGCAGATTTCCATATTGAGTCGCCTGGGAATATGGTCCGATGGCAGCCGGTGCGTGGTCGGTGGCTATAATTTTTTTCACGGAATTTACCTCCTATCATGGTTCGTGACATGGGTTCGTTGGTTTGGCTTGTTAGGTTCGTTTCTCATGGAAGTGGCTTCCAGTCGCTAAAAAATTCGCTAAACTAGTAAATAATAACATATAATTCCGGTTTTTTGCCTGTCTCCCGACTTCTGATTTCTGTCTTCCGTCCTCTGACCTCCGTCCTCTGATCTCAGATCTTCTTAACTTTTCCGTCTCCTGCATTCTAACCTCTGCCCTCTGTCATCCGCCTTCTAGCCTCTGTCCTCTGATATCTGGCATCTGACATCTGTCTTTTAACATCTGTCATCTGTTCTCCGCCATCCGACATCGATCCTCCGACATCTGACAGCTATCATCTGATTTAAGAATAACCCTCGCATCCACGATGCTCAGCCCCTTTTGATGCACAATGACCGGATTAAGGTCCATTTCAGCTATTTGAGGATAAGCTTCAACAATCTCAGAGCAAAGCATCAGCAATTTGGCGATGGCCTTTTTGTCCAGCGGTGGTTTGCCTCTGGAGCCGTTCAGGATCGGAAAAGACTTGGTTTCTTTGATCATTTTTCTGGCGCCGGTGGGCGAGAGGGGGATGACCCGAAAGGAAACGTCTCTTAAGATCTCAACCATGATTCCGCCCAGTCCGTACATGATCACCGGTCCAAATTGATCATCGTATTTGGTCCCGATAATTACCTCCACCCCTTCGGCGGCCATGGGAGACACCAGTACACCCCGGATATCGGCATCAGGGTTATAGTTGCGTGCGTTACGGATGATGTCTTTGTAGGCCTGACGGACCTCTTTTTGCGTGTGGAGCTTAACTAGCACGCCACCGGCTTCGGTTTTGTGGAGGATGTTGGGAGAGACAATCTTGAGGACCACATCGCCGCCGGCTTTGGCGGCGATCTCGACGGCCTCATCAGCGGTTTTGGCCAGCAGATCCCTACTGACCGGCGCACCGTGCAAGGCAAAAAGTTGTTTGGCTTCATTTTCCAGCAATGCTTGGCGTCCGTCTTCACGGACGGTCTTGAAAATTGCTTCGCCCTGCGGTTTGGCTTTGGCTCCCCAATTCAACACAAAGGTGTTTTTAGGGTGATAGCTCTTGACATAGTTGCCGTATTCGGCCAGCGCACTGATGCATTTGACGGCTACATCCAGAGAATCGAAGACCGGAATATTGTAATAACGCAGCAGATCGAGCGCGTGCGGTTTTTCAGAATTATAGAGGCTGTGCAGCACGATCGGTTTGTTGCGCGATTTGACCAGCTTTCCCATGCGATGGGCCGCATCTTCTTCCATCAGAGCCAAGCTTTCGGCGAAGCGGATGCCGTAGCCGCCGAAAAGTCCCACGATCAAAAGTCCACCGACATTGGGATCGTTTAAAATAATTCGGGCACAGTCGGCAAATACCGACGGATCAGCATCTGTGCCGCCGGCCACGTCGACCGGATTTGGAACGGATGCCGCCGGCGGTAGGAGGCTTCTCAATTTATTCTGGGTCTTTTCGCTAAACTCGGGGATTTCAATCTTCAAATCGGTTAAAAGATCGGAGGCAATGGTGGCATGACCACCGCCGTCGGCTAAAATGGCGATCTTGTTATTTTTAATCGGTGGCAGACTCGAAAGCGTTTCCGCCACCGGGAATAATTCGTCGGAATTTTCGATGACGATAATGCCGGCACGTTTAAACGCACCCCGGGCCACTTCGGAGATGCCTGCCAGCGCACCGGTATGAGATCCGGCGGATTTTTTGCCGGTGGACGAGCGTCCGCTCTTGAGCAGTATAATCGGCTTTTCAAGGGTCGTTTTCTGGGCCTGCTGGATGAATTCGCGGCCGTTGCGTAATCCTTCCACGTACATTAAAATCGCTTTTGTGTCAGGATCATGCTGAAAAAATTCTAAATATTCATGAAATTGAATATCCGCTTCGTTACCGACCCCGACGTAATAGGAAAATCCTTTGCGGCTTTTAATTTTGGCTTCGGTGATCAATGTCAGGGCCATATTGCCGCTCTGGGTTAAAAGGGCAATATCGCCTGGCGGTGCATCCTTTAATCCCACCAGGTTTAAGTGGTCACGCAGGTTAAGCATGCCGGAGGTATTGGGACCTATCAAACGAATATGGTGCTTCTTGGCTACGGCGACCATGTCGTTTT
>JASFFJ010000342.1:0-8317 GCA_050124355.1 Desulfobacterales bacterium
CATCCTTGATATGCAAAGGGTGACGCTTTTTGCTGTTTAATTTAAACAGCACGCTGTTTTCATGACTGTCGATAAATCGCCCCATTTCATCTAAATTCATAATGGCAGCTGTCGGCATTTGGGTGTCGATGCCAAGCAGCTCCTCCACAGGCGCTGTAATCTCTTGTTTAAAATCATAATTTGCCACAACTTCATCCAGAACTTTTTTGGCGACCGCTTTCTTTTCGTTTTTTGTCAGGCGATGCCAGTTGGGATATCGCGTTTTCAGTTGTTTTCTAATCTGAGCTTTGATAGCTTTGTGGTGCATGGGAAAGTCTCCTTTCGGTAAATTTTTTGGTCAAAATTTAACCGCTTTATAGAGGCTCTCTCATACTTAAGCAATTGATTTTTAATAATTATCTTCTATTGTTTTAACACCCTTTATTAGTTAGAGACCTGAAATTCAAAAAATTCAGAACCATTCGCCCAAATTTATTTTTATTGACGCGATTTCTGACGTTTCTGTTGTATCCGATTTTACGACAAATCAGTAGTTCTGAATCTGGGATTTGGGAATTTAGATTTTGGATTTAAGGTATTCTGTCAACTCAGAAAAATAGATAGAGCGCAGCGATACAACAAATCCGACATCCAAAATCCACAATCCAAAATAGTTCCTAAAAGTAAGTTTACCGGAATAAAAACCGGATGAAAATTAAGCCCTCGTTGTGAATGATCTTCAACACTTCAGGCTCTACCCTACGGGCTGCAGGCGGAGCCGGAGCCATCATTCCGCGTAGCATACTAACGCAATACCTGATTGCATACAATTAGAGAGGGTTAAGCATGATTCGCAAAAACTCGAGCAATTTTCTATTGGCCATCTTGGCTCTGACCCTAATTGGCGGCTGTGCCACCCTGCCGGAGAATTTTGAAAAGCCCGAATCCTATGCCTACACCGATACGGACGACACCCGCATTGGCCAAGCCCGCCGCGATGAAATAAATGCCCATCCCGGGAAGTCGGGTTTTTTACTGCTCGTCAACGGCCTGGACGCATATCTAGCCCGAGCCATATTAGCCGAGAACGCCGAACGCAGCATCGATGTACAGTATTATCTTTATCACGATGATCTCATCGGCAGATTATTCACCGATCAACTAATTAAAGCGGCTAACCGCGGGGTGCGGGTGCGTATTCTGGTGGATGATATGGATTTTGAAAGCAGATACCTGGGTCCGGCTGTGGTCGATAGTCATCCCAACATGGAAGTGCGACTATTCAATCCTTTTAGCCGTAAAACAAGCCGAATCAGCCAGTTCGTGACGCGTGTCGGTTCGGTCACGCGTCGCATGCACAACAAGTCGTTTACCGTCGACAATCAGGTGACCATTCTTGGCGGGCGTAATATCGGCGACGAATACTTCGAAGCCGACCCCGATCTGGCCTTCAGCGATCTGGATGTGCTGGCCATCGGACCGGTCGTCAAGGAGGTCTCGACGTCATTTGATAAATACTGGAACGACGAATTGGCCTACCCGGCCATCGCACTAAAAGGCAAAGCGCCGACGCCGCAGGAAATTGAACAGAAACATCAACAGTTAGAGAAGTTCATCGCACAGCAGGCCGATTCCGCCTATCTTCAGTCTTTGAGAAATTCGGATTTGGCCAACACGTTACGGCAGGGTCAGGTCCGTTATCATTGGGGAGAATCACACGTCATCTATGACCAGCCGGAAAAACTTCAGCATGATTTCGACCAAACCCAATACCATTTGGCGCCGATGCTCAAGCCTTATTTTGAGGGCGTCACGCAGGAATTGATCATCTTCTCGCCGTATTTTGTCCCCGGCAAATCCGGCACGGCTTTTCTGCGGCAACTTCGTGAAAAGGGCGTGCGCGTGCGTATTCTCACCAATTCGCTGGCATCAAACGATGTCGCCGTCGTGCATTCCGGCTATGCATAATACCGCAAAGATCTGCTGCAGGCCGGAGTCGAGCTGTCCGAAATGAACAAAAAGCTCACCAGGGAGCAGCGCAAAAAAAAAGACGCATGCGGGGCTCATCCAAGGTCAGCCTGCATGCCAAGGCCTTCATCTTTGACCGCAAGCATGTGTTCATCGGTTCGCTGAACCTCGATCCGCGGGCAGTTCACCATAATACCGAGATCGGCTTTGTTGTAGATTCAATGGAAATTGCCAATCAACTGTCGGAGAGGTTCGATCATAAAATCGAAAAAGAGGCCTTCCAGTTGGAACTGGAAACCGACACTGACGGGAATGACAAGATCCTGTGGCACGGGCTTAACGATGGAAAACAGGAAGTCTTTAGCGCTGAGCCCCATACCACTTTCTGGCAGCGGCTTGCCAGCGGCTTTCTGGGTTTACTGCCAATTAAATCGCAATTGTAGGAAACAACTTTTTACTGATTGTCATATTTGCTTTTATATAGGTTTATAAAATGAAAATATTTATCAAAATTTTGGCAGTTTTCTGTATAATCTGCGCTTCGGTCTCTATTGCGATGGGTGGGGACGATCCGGCAAATCTTTTTTGAATAGACTTGTTGCTAATGGAGAAAAATAGTCTACATTTGGTATTCGTTGCATTTATATTCACCATAGCTGTTTGTGGATGTGCGGCATATCAAAAACCTCTCCCATATTTTGATGTTCCCTTTCAGGAAAGATCGCAATCGAAGATCGATGGTGAGGTGAAAGTTACAGTTGCGGTTCTCAGTGCGGAGGAAAGCCGACAACTTTTTGGGGTCAATCTCGACGGCCAAGATATCCAACCGGTCTGGGTAAGGGTTCAGAACGCTGACACGACACCCTATTGGCTGTTGTCCACAGGTCTTGATCCGGATTACTTCTCTCCACTGGAATCTGCCTATACGTTCCACGGCGTATTTTCAAGTTCCCGAAATGATAAAATAGATGATCAATTCAGGGTGATGGCTTTCAGGAATCCAATTGTCGAGGGTGCCTCTGTTTCTGGTTTCATATTTACCAACCGCGATGAGGGAACCAAGGTGGTTGACATTGATTTGATCGGTTATCACGAAACGAAATTTTTCACCTTTTTTGTTTCTGTACCTGGTATTAAGGCGGATTATCATGAAGTTGATTTCGATACACTCTATCCTGAAAATGAGATCGTCGATCTTGACGAAAATGAGTTGCGAAGCGCACTGGAAAATCTGCCCTGTTGCACAACCAACGAAGATGGAACAGAAAAAGGCGATCCACTTAACCTGGTCTTAATTGGAAGTCGCGAAGATATGTCAGCAGCATTCGTTCGCAGAGGATGGCTGCCAGCCGAACAAACATACGGAAAAGCGGTATGGAAGACAATAAAATCGTTTCTCTTCGGTACCCGATACCGATACTCACCCGTTAGCCCTCTCTATTTGTATAAACGACAACAGGATTTTGCCGGGCAGAAGCCCCGCCATACGGTCCATCAGCGCAACCACCTGCGGGTATGGCTATGTCCCATGCGTTACCAAGGCAAACCGGTTTGGATCGGTCAAATCAGCCGGGATATCGGTGTGCGCTTTACGTTCAAAACCTGGCCACCGGTGACCCACAAAATAGATCCGGAGGTTGACGAAGCCAGGATTTCCCTTATAGAGGATCTTGTTATCTCTCAGCAGCTTGCGAAAACCGGTTGGGTGAAAGGTGTCGGCGTGGCAACCCGTGCGAAACCCAGATATAATCTTACGGGAGATCCTTACTTCACTGATGGTTATCGTGCTGTCCTTGTGTTTGACCGCAGACCCCACTCGTTTCTCGAGATTGAAAAATTTGATTGGGAACAGCCCGTATCCTCAAGGCTAAAGCGACTTGACATTGACCGCGTACCGGATTTTGACGAAGGATGGTGATATTTAACGTCTTAGGCCACTATCAAAACAATCGGTCCCAGTATTACGCTGAGGCGGTGAAAATTTTCATATCGGGATCCAACACGTTCATTTTGAAGTTTCATATAAGCGCCGCCTCTGGCCTGAAAAAACGGCCAGTCTGATCAAAAAAGAAACTTTTAATTATCGCGCAAAGACGCTAAGGCGCTAAGATTATTTATATTTTAAAATATTATTTTTGCGAGCGTTGCGGCGTTGCGCGAGATAAATTATATATAGTTTCATATGAGACTGACCATCGATAGGGTAAATATTTTTTTGTTCGGAATTTGGGGCAAATTCCAGCAATCCTTCGTTTGAGACTCCGCAAGACCAAAGTGCCATTATCGATCTTACCGCCCGCGCCGGCGGCGAGTCTCACTTTTTCGGGCTATTCTGGTTTGAAGGAGAGAAAATAAAAATGACTAAGCTTCACCTACGATCGGCAGTGACCATATTTATAATCCTTTCCATCATAATCATATTGATCCCCGGGATATCGCTATCTCAGAAGATAGATCAACGCCCGCAAAAAGATCAAGACGCTGCCAAACAGCTCGATTCAAAAACTTTGGCGAATGAGCCCGGCACCTTTAACTTAGACGATTTAAAGGAGATACGCACCATAGTGGAAAACGCGGGTGATCTGTCAGAAAAGGATAAAAAAATTATCCTTAGTTTTGTGGACAGAGCCATCATCTTCCGTGAAGTAGAAGCCCAGTTGAGAAAAGATACAGAGGAAATCACGGAAATGGTCAAGACGGCTCCCGAGCGTATCAAGGCGATCGAAGCCGAGTTGGACCGCCCGCCGGCACCGGTGGAATCCATTGCAACCGCCGCGTCCGGAATGCGACCTGATCAGCTCGGGTTGCACCTGAGACAGCTGAGATGCAATTGTCCGATGCAATATCGAATTAGGTAAAATGCTTGAAAAGTTTACCGTCCAAGAAGCCGAAATCGTCGAAAATCTCGAGCGTCGTAAGATCCGATTAAATGAATTAGAAGAAGAATCGGCCTTGGCGCGGGAACAGGTTCGCTACCCGCTACAGACGGAAAACATCGCTTTGGGGTTGCGCGAGCATCACCGGGGCCTGCCGAGTATTGAAAACTTCCACCAGGGATCCACTGCCCGTCGGGTTCAAATGGGTGACATTCGTTCCAAACAGCTGGAATTAGAACGCCAGCGACGGGAATTGGCCGAATTGGATACCCATGCTGCATGAACTGAACCGGACGATCAACCATGAATTCCGCAAAGCTGACGTCACCATTTCCTTCCCGCAGCGCGATGTGCATCTCGACCAGATTGGACCACGAGAAGTGAAGGTGGTTGCGGATTCGAACATCCATCCGCAAATGAATGCGTATATCAATCCTTCTGATAAGACCGGCCTGTAAAATAAAAGCAATACTGCCTGGAGATCAGGTGCCCGGTGATCGTCAATAAATAAAACCGGGCAACTTGGATAGCGGTGGCACCGTGGGAGATATTGTGCAGCGGATCCCGTTTCCTTGGTTTTCCCTAAAAAAAAGGGAGCGCCCCGGGGCAGCTCCCTTTCTAACCTGGAATCGAATATGAATATGGTAATCAGTTACTTCTTATCATCTCCGGTTGCGGCTCCGTGAAGTTTGATCTCGACTTTATCCGTCAGGCCTTCGTAGTATTCGCGCAGAATCGCAACGACCTCATCGCGGCCGAAGTGATCCGGAAGTTCGCCGCCTTCGGAAAGCATTTTGCGTAGCATGGTGCCGCTGAGCAATACGCGATCTTCTTTTTCATGGGGACAGGTTCTCAAGGAGGCCATGCCGTCGCATTTGTAACAGTAGAAGGTCCAGTCGATTTTCAGCGGTGTACACAGCAACGCCTTGCCCTCGCCATCGGGTTGGGGGATCTTGTCGAAAATGGTCTGGGCTTCGAACATCCCGTAGAAATCACCCACACCGGCATGGTCACGGCCAATAATCATCTTGGAGCAGCCATAGTTCTGTCGGAAGGTGGCATGCAGCAGGCCTTCGCGCGGGCCGGCATAACGCATATCCAGCGGATAACCGCCCTGGACGACATTCTTTTCCACAAAGTAATTTTTTACCAGGGCATCGATACATTTTACCCGCACACCGGCCGGGATATCGCCAGGTTTCAAATTACCAACGAGAGAATGAATATAGACACCGTCGCAGACTTCTACCGCTATTTTGCAGAGATATTCATGGGAACGATGCATGGGATTTCTCAGCTGCAGCGCGGCGACTTCGCTCCAGCCTCTTTCATCAAACATCTTGCGGGATTGCTCCGGGCGCATGTAGACCCCGGCATACCTGGTGGGGTACTCCGCCTCACTCAGCACCTTGACCGGTCCGGCGAGATTGACGTCTTTTTGCTCCATGACCATCTGGACACCGGGGTGATCGTCTTTGGCGATTTTCCAGAAGTCCTCGGGCGTTGGCGTGCCTTCGCCCATGTACACTTTTTCGCATTCAAACTTCTTATCGGCGTCGGTCATTTCATATTTTTCGGTGACCTTCATGGTGGCCATGATTTCGTCCCCTTCAGGATCATAAAGGGATATTTCATCGCCATCGTTGATGCCGGCGGCATCATCTTTGGTGACCGACAGGGTGACCGGAATAGGCCAGAAGGTCCCATCGGCCATCAAATAGTTATCACACACGCCTTTCCAGTCCGCTTTGGTCATAAATCCGGTCAAGGGACTAAAACCGCCGATACCCATCATAATCAGATCGCCTTTTTCACGCGGTGAAATGGAAATCTTTTTGAGGCCTTCGGCTTTCGTCTTTTCGGCGTCCAGCTCCGCGCCTTCAAGCAGGCAACAGGTCAGACCTTTTCCGCCATGAGGTGGAATCAATTTTGACATTTGATCTTTTCTCCTTTCGTTATTTATTTTTCGAATGAATCGGTTACGCGACCGGTTCGCATATTTGATAAAAGATCGATAAATAATAAGAAATATTGTCTTTGTCAAGAAGAATCCAGCGATTTATAAAATCTTATCAACTCATCGATAGCCACCTAATTCTTATGAGATCCGCTCCTATGGATGCGCTTTTTTTGATAATTTTATTGTGGCCGCCAAAAGGCACCAAAAGCGCCCAAATAAGATTTAAAGACATTTAATTCCATTGAGTTACAATGAATAAAATTGGAAATTCTGACTTCTTTTGCCGATTCATAAAGCTAAAATTACTCCGAAAAGTTGACTTACATTCCATCCTTTGTCATCATAACAGCAACTTTCCATTCAACCTTGAACAGGTGTTTAAACCTTCGACCCACGGCAGGATCCCTATGAAGCTATGTCAAACCTGCGGCCAGCTGCTGGCCGAAGATATTACTGCCTGTCCTGTCTGTGGTAATGAAACCGCCGAAGGCAGAAAAACCATCGATGATTACCGCATCATCGAAGTTCTCCACGAAGGTTATGCCACGACCCTCTGTCGTGCTGTCAAGGACCATACTGAAGAATCAGTTGTCATCCGTATCTTCAGCCCGCAGTCCGGTGTTGACGAAAAAATTGCTGAACGCCTAAAAAATGAGCTGGAAGAACTTAAGAAACTTCCCGAAAATTATTTTGTCAGGCATTTTGAGATTCGACAATCATCCGATGGTCTGTGGTACCGGGTCAGCGAATGGCTGGATACGGAAAACTGGGGGAATTTAATCGCATCCGGTGTTTTTCAGGACTACCGGGTCGCTTTCCAGCTCTTCTACCGGATTGCCACCATTCTGGAAGGTCTCCACCGCATCGGTCACTTCATCCCCCATCTGATTCTGGATGACATCCTGGTCGTCAAGGGTGACGACGGTGAACTCGGGGTTCAAATCGACTACAAACTTTCCCGTTTCTTCGATCCCAAATTGGATCGACCCGGGCCGACCCTGAAAAAACTGCTGTCTTGCCACCCGGACATCATCAACCAGCGGCCACTGGATTTTCGCAGCGATATCTGGTCGTTGGGAAAAATCTTTGTGGAATTGCTAACGGCCGAACATGATTCGGTGGATTTTCAGGCCGAGATCGATTCGCTGCCCCTGCCCCCGGAAATCGCCGTGCTGCTCAAAGCCATGTTGGCAGATGATCCCAACCTACGTCCCCAATCCATGGCCGAAGTTGCTGAAAGCCTTTCCCGCGTAAAAGAAAAGGAAATTGAATCCGCCATGCGTCGCCGCCGCGAAGCGATGCAACCGCCGGCGCAGGAAATTAGAAGCCTGAAAAAACGGATCGGCCTGCTGGTTCTGATTATCGCAGTCGTTGCGATATTAGGAATAGCGGCCTGGTTTTTCTTCGTTTTCAAGCAGGTGGATACCGCAAAAGTTTTGGGAAAGCACGCCAACCGATATGCGAAATCCGTTGCCTTTGTTTTGTCCGAATACTGGCTCAGCGCCGGTGAAAACCGTATTTACCAGAATCGTGG
>JASFFJ010000343.1:0-8316 GCA_050124355.1 Desulfobacterales bacterium
CCGGCCGATCCCGCGCTTATTATCTATACATCCGGTACCACCGGCAAACCCAAAGGGGCAATTCTCACCCACCAAAATCTACTCCATGATGCCCGTAATATTATCAATATCTGGAAAATCAGTGAATCGGACGTGCTTTGCCACGCACTTCCTCTCTTTCATGTGCATGGCCTGTGTTTCGCCCTGCATACATCATTATTGGCCGGTGCTCATGTACTCCTATTTGACCAATTTTTCCCTCCAAGAATCATAGAAATGCTGAGTAAAAAAAGGGGACCCTATGCCTGTACCATGTTTATGGCCGTACCGGCCATGTACGCCAAACTGATGGAATATTTAGGCGGCGACAACAGGCCGGATTTTGAGCATCTGCGTCTGTGGACATCGGGGTCAGCGCCGCTTCTGCCCAAAGACTACGGGCGCATACACCGGATATTCGGCAAGGAACCGGTGGAAAGAGAAGGCATGTCGGAAACCGGCATGAATTTTTCCAACCCGCTAAGCGGTAAAAGAAAACCGGGATCCATCGGCTTGCCGCTGCCGGCGCTGGAGGTACAAATTGTCGATCCCGATACCGGATCGGTTGTGGCGCCCGGTCAAACCGGTGAAATTTGGCTCAAAGGACCCGCCATATCTCCTGGCTACTGGCGAAAACCTGATGAAACCGCCGCAGCCTTTGAAAATGGATGGTTTAAAACCGGCGATCTGGGAAACATCGATGAGGATGGCTACTACTACCTCACCGATCGAATCAAGCACATTATTATCTCCGGCGGGGAGAATATTTCTCCTAAAGAAGTGGAGGCAAATATTAACCGGTTGGATGGGGTGGCTGAATCTTCGGTGGTGGGGATTGGTGATGAAAAATGGGGGGAGAAAGTGGTGGCTGCCGTGGTTAAAAAGCCAGATGCCGACGTTGGTGAAACAGAGATCCAGGCATACTGTAAACTGCATCTCCACAACTGGAAGTGCCCGAAAAAGATTGTTTTTGTGGAAGAACTGCCGCGGAATACAATGGGGAAAGTCTTAAAAGAGGAAATTAAAAAATTCTTTTAATTTAATCTCGCCTATTTTTAATTTGACGCAGCTTGCTGCGATAATAGCGAATCAAATCCTAAAAACATGATATTCGGTGGCTTGCCGCGGAGAGCTTTTATTCGCTTGAAAGTAGATTGCTTGAAGGCTAAGATATCATAGAAGTTATTTATACCAGGGTTAAATGGCTCAACGTTCCGTTTAGGCTATAAATTTATGTCCCGGAATAAGATGATGAGATATAACTACAGGAAGCTTCAATTGACGGCAATGATGCTAATATTGTTTTTTTCAGCCGATGCGGCAACTGCCGTTGGTCTGCCGGGTGGCTCGCCAGCGGACGGCGCCGGTTACACGAACAGCGATGTCATTCTGCTGGCGTCTTATATCCTTCTGGCGCTGGTGTTTTCCTTCCTGTGTAGTGTGGCGGAGGCGGTCCTGTTGAGCATTACGCCCTCTTACATCGCAGGTCTGCGAGACAGGAAGCCCAAACTTGCAACCTTGCTAAAACGGTTGAAACAGGACAACGTCGACCAGTCACTGGCGGCCATTCTGACATTGAACACCATCGCCCATACGGTGGGGGCCATCGGGTCGGGTTCCAAGGCGGCGGTGGTGTTCGGCAGCGCCTGGTTTGGCCTATTCTCGGCCCTCATGACATTGGCTATCCTTTTCTTATCCGAAATTATTCCAAAAACCATCGGTGCCGTGTACTGGCGAAATCTGGCCGGACTCACGGCACAGTTTGTTCGCGGATTGATTTTTTCCCTCTATCCGCTGATCTGGATGTCGGAAGCGCTGACCCGCCTGATTGCACGCCGAAAAAGCGCCCATGTGTTCAGCCGTGAAGAATTCATCGCCATGGCCGGCATCGGGGAACGCGCAGGAAAACTCGACCAACGCGAATCGCGAATTATTAATAATTTATTCCGATTCGATTCGCTGACGGCCAAGGATATCATGACGCCGCGGACGGTAATTTCGGGACTTCCGCAGGACATGAGCGTCAACGAGGCCTTGGATGCCGAACCATCCGTGACCCACTCGCGCCTGCCGCTCTATCAGGGGAATCTGGACCATATTATTGGATTCATTCTCAGGGACGACTTGTTGATCGCCAAAGCACAGGATCGCGGCGACGTCAAACTCGAAACGCTGAAGCGGGAAGTCAAGACTGTACATGAGGACATCTCCCTGTCGAATCTGCTCGAATTTTTGCTCGAAAAGCGACAGTATATCGCTCTGGTGATCGATGAATACGGTGGCACCCAGGGGCTGGTGACGACTGAGGATGTCGTCGAAACCCTGCTGGGAATGGAGATCGTCGACGAGATGGACAGGGTCGAAGACATGCAGGCTTTGGCGCGAAAGCAATGGGCCAAGCGGGCCAAAGCGCTTGGTTTGGAGGTCGATGATAGTGGACGCTCAACGGCAGCGGTGCAATCCGAAATGCCGACCCGTCCACCGGACGGCGACTGATGCCATCGGAAAATCAAAGGTACCTTTAAAAAACATCGATAAGATTTTCGAGCCCCAACCGCACCAGGGTTTTCGGTAGAGGTTTTCCGGTGTATGGATCCCAACCCATATCTGTGTAATATATCTCAAGCATTTTTTCCCATTTTCTTGAAATACTTTTTCCACGAGCCGGTCCATCAATCGGCTTAGAACCGTATCTTTTGCTGGGTCTCTCCATTTCCTTTCTTAAGCCATGCCTAAAGTTAAAAGCACGAAGTTGATTCACGATTCGCAAACCAACTAGGAATGCATCTTCAAGGCCAAGATTCCACCCCGTGACAGCATTTACGCAGTCAAGCTGAAGTTTAGGATGAGGGGCCACGAAACGGCATGTCCCTAAACAATCATCGAACTGTCGGATACCATTAAATTTAGCGTTTGCGGAGGCCACTTCTTCATGCGAAAACATGTCCGTAAGCGGAGGTTGGTCAACAAGTGCCGGGTGAACTCCGACCCATGTTGATTCGATGGTACTGGTGTTACTCACGCAAGTATCGAAAAGTTCATGCCATTTCCCCCCCCGATGATCATGAGTGCGCGGGCTGCTACCTTTATGTGTGTAGATTGCAAGTTCAGAAGAACCTTTACCCCATATTACCGATGCCCGCTTGACACCTTCAGCAAGAAGTTCACCGATACCCTCTTTTCTGGATATCTTGCCGAGCATCACCTTGACGGATTCAACATTACCCCAGCTCATTTCGAGATCATCTAAATCCTTTTTTGTGAATATGCCTTTTTCATAACACTCCATTAGCCAGCCGATAGTCCAAGCGGCTTCATTGCAGTCCATTCCCAGTCGATCGACTTCACTGGCCAACATAACAACAGCACCTAAGTCTGTATTGCCGATCTGAGGTCCCCAAGCCGCTAACTGCTCATATTCCGGTTCTTCGCCGACAAGTCCTTTATATGGGCCTTCCGTCACAACTACTTCCTTTACATGGGCAAATTTACATTTGTAACAAGGTTTAGATTTTAATTTGTAATGAGTTCGCATATACTGACCGTTTATCTTTTCATGAGCAGGGAAGATGTTGGTTGTATAGTTTTTTACCGGCAAACCTCCGGTTTCATGTAACGCCGATACACCGCCGCCGGTTCCCCATTTGTAGGTATGACCAAATCCTTTTGCGAAGCTAAACATTTCTTCGCATTTTTCCTTTAGACGCTTAGGATCATAAATATCGAAGTTAGGTTTGCCTGTGTGAGCGACAACGGCTTTTAAATTCTTTGACCCCATAACCGCCCCCAGCCCATTGTGCGCTGCAAAGTGTCCACCATCTCCACCGATAGAAGCATAGCGCACTAAATTCTCTCCCGCTGGTCCAATACCATAAATGCTGACTTGCCTGTGTTTCAGGTTCAGTGTTTTTTTGAGTGAAGACTCGAGTTTTAAAATGTCCATACCGTTGAAATCGCTGGCATCACGTAATTCTGCGATACCATTTTTAATCCAAAGATAAACGGGTTTAGAGGCACAACCTTGAACAATAATTGCGTCAAATCCGGCAAACTTTAAATAGGCACCCAAAAATCCATTGGCTTGAGAACTGCCTGCCAAATTCGTCATCGGGCCTTTCGCGGTGATATTTATGGTCCCCGCACCATATACACCGCTCCCGGCAAGCGGCCCGGAAGCCCAAACCATTATATTTTCAGGATCTGACCATTTTACCGAGGCAGGTATTTCCTCCCATAGATAATAGGCGCCAAATCCGACACCGCCAATCCATTTTTTGGCCATTTTATCGTCAAACGAATCAATCCGGGTCTCTCTTTTGGTAAGATCGACTCTTAGAATATTTCCGATATACCCACCGGCGTTCATGGTCTTTTCTCCTTATTTATTGAACATTTTGGTCCAAATACTTAGTGTCGCATTCTAAACATCGATTGCAACACTCTAATTAATGATGCCAAATGGTGTTGAGGCCAAAGATTAAAAAAAACATTTTCTCGATCTATACCAGATCCTTTTTGTATTTTCTTATAATCTCATCCACTTGCCTTCTGATATCCGAAGAAACATCAGGAGGTTTGTGACTCTGGATGATCTTTTGAGATTCGGCATAGGCTTTAGCCACAATGTCCGTCTGTTCCAATTGTAACCAGCTTTTACGATCGCGCCGATCAAAGAACTTCGGATTAGAGAGTTTTCGCATACGCTCCATGGTGTGCTGGCTGGAGAGAAACTCGCCTCCCGGCCCCTTTTCTTTGATCAAAGCCAAAGCCATCTCTTCATGGCTTAGATCGACTCCGCCCATGATCACCTTGATATTGTCTACCATATCAATATCCAGCATGAACTTGGCATAATCGAAGGTATAGCCCAATTCTAGAGCGCCCAGACCATTTATAATATTGAGGCCGGACATGGCTGCAACCACCCCGTTCATGGCTGATTCATAGCCGCATTGCGCATCAACGGTCTTGCTGTCCGAGTGAAAACCGGAACCGTGACTATACAGTTCGAAATATTGGGCCATCTGGGCAATGGCCCCTGAAATCATCCCCATTTCAGGAGCGCCGTAGTCGCTGCCCATAAAGCGAAGGTCCATCATTGTGCCACTATTTGATAGGATCGTGCGGGTGCCCGGCCGGGTGAGCTGCGCGAGGATAAGTCCCGCCAAAATATCTGTCCAGACGATGATCAATGTACCAGCCAGAGATGCCGGTGTGTTCATTGATAAAAGGGGTACCGGAGATGACACAAAACCTCCGCCCTCCAGCAGGGCAGATTCGATGATCAGATCCGCACAATTTCTCTCTAATCGGAAAGGATCGGTAGGGCATGTCAAGGTGGTGAAAAGTGGTCTTTGAGCCAGCTTTTCTCTACCTCCGGCGTAGGCGGCGGCAATATCGGCGATGGTTCGGAATTTTTCGGCGTCTACCGGACCGATAAGGATGTGTTTTCCGGTATTCTCAAACATGGCCTGAGCGTTGAAGACAGGATGTGTTCCCAAAGGTTTGTCCAGGGCCGCAGCCATACGCTGTACAACCGCCACCTGGTCAAAAAAATCGCAAAGCCGGGTTATTTCGGCCACATCTTTTTGGGTTGTTTTGCGTATCTTCCGCGTCTTGGGGTCGATGATCTGAATCTGTTCACCGAAGGGTGTAAAGGTAACCTGACCCAATTTGAATTCATAACCCGAATTATCGCTGCGCCCGTAAACCTTGATGTTGCGCGGGGCTTTTTGAAGGCAATCTTCGACGATTCCGGAAGGAATCTTGGCAATTCCATAATCGTTTTGTTGTTCAATAATACACCCGCCAGCATGGAATATCTCAAGCGCCCGTTGATTATCTTCGACCTTGATTCCGATGTTCTTCAGCAGGTCTAAAACTGATTCATGTATCTTTTCAATAGATACACGGGATAAACCGTTGATGGTCCATGTAAATTCAGGCAACGACCTGTAGTTGATGGATTGCAACATTTTGAATACCTTTAAAGTTTAAAAGCTCATCATGGGTTCATTAGCTGCTTTTACGCAGAGGCAAGGCAGATTATGCAAATTGGCTAAGAAATTTCTTGACAACCCGAAATCTTGTATTTAATATATTAAAAACAAAAAGTCAACCAAGTTTTGAATGCACAAAAAGGAAATCTTAAAAAGAGGACTGACAAAATGACCTTACGCAATACTGATTGAGATGCGCCAGAATAGATATAGTCAACTGGTTGACATTGTTTAATAAATAACGAATTTAATGTCAGAATTTCTTAATCATCTACCGGATTGTGAATCAATATGGAGAGTTTGAAAGCCATTTCCCAACCCAAAAGCCTTGCAAAAATAGCGTACGCAAAGCTGCGTTCAGCCATTTTAAATGGTGAATTGCGTGCCGGAGAGCTTTACAATGAGATTGCCCTCGCTAAAAAGATGGGTATTTCCCGGACCCCGGTCCGCGAATCCCTTTTGGAATTGACCAGCAAGGGGTTGGTCACCTTTCTACCCCGGCGGGGTGTGATTATCCGGTCACTCTCGGAAGAAGACCTGGAGGAGCTCTTTGAACTTCGTGCGGTTCTGGAAAATCATTTTTTCGTGAAAATATCTGCCTCACCATCTGATTTTGATTTCAGCAGCTTAGAAAAATATATCCGGGAGCAGAAAGATGCGGCTCTCAAGAACAATGTGCCAGACTACCTGCGGGCCAACGGCGCGTTTCACGGTTCCATGGCAGAAATGTGCGGAAACAAACGCATGGTGGAGATTTACGGAGCTATCGCGGACCTGATACGCCTTTTGGCTTTGCAGAGTATGCGAAACCCGATGCGCATGAACGACCGCCTTATACCTCAGCATGAAGCCATGCTGAAAGCCTTGAAAAGCGGTGACACCAGCCTGGCCACTGCCTTATTGACCATTCACCTCAAAGAAAGCAAGCAAGCCGCTCTGGAAGGCATCAAATCAACCAAAGATATAGATTTAAATAATGTATTATCAATAAGTTGAGTGATTCTTGTAGTTAGTGACCGCTCTTGCACGAGTGAATAGCGAAATCATCTCATTAAAATTATTAAATTCGGACAGACAATCTTAGTGTTGACTAACGATTTTGCATTTAATATATTAAATTCTAACTTTATTATGCGCTTGTTGCAGCCCGATAAGCCCAGGTGGGTGAATCCGTTTTCATGGTTCGCCATGACTCAATTTATAGACTCCCCGGTGAAAATTTAAAAGGTTCTACCGCTACCGCGAGAGCATGCTTGATGGTGCAAACCTGATCGATGCCAACGGCTTATGAATCGTTTGATCAAAAAGGTGTAGAGATGCTGGACAAAGAAACTATCAAGGAATTGGATCGCAGACATGTTGTGCATAGCTGGTCCGTTCAGGAAAAGCTGGACCCGCTTGTGGTTGATAAAAGCGAGGGCATGTATTTCTGGGACGCCGATGGCAATAAATACCTGGATTTCAGCTCTTCGCTGGTGAACATGAATGTAGGGCATCAGCATCCCAAGGTCGTAGAAGGCATCAAGGAGCAGGCCGAAAAACTATGCTATATACACCCCGGCATTGCCTGCACGGCCAGAGTGGTACTGGCCCGTGACTTGGCGGAACTCACGCCTGGAGATCTCAATAAGTTTTTCTTTACGTTAGGGGGCGCAGATGCCAATGAAAACGCCCTGAAATTCGCCCGGGCCTACACCGGAAAAGCCAAGGTGCTCACAAAGTATCGCTCTTATCACGGTGCGACATATGGTGCCATCAGCATGTCCGGCGACCCGCGGCGCTTGCCGGTGGAACCCGGCATCCCCGGAGTTCGTTTTTTTTTGGACCCATATTGCTATCGCTGCTCTTTCGGCTTGGAATACCCTTCTTGCAACCTACGTTGCGTGAACCATATCGAAGAGATCATCGGCTACGAGGGAGCGCAGAACGTGGCCGCGGTGTTCATCGAACCATTTACCGGGGCGGGTGGCTTCTTTGCACCACCAAACGGCTACTTCCAAAGACTGCGTGAAATCTGTGACAAGCATGACGTGCTCATGATCACCGACGAGGTGATGGCGGGGTGCGGACGCACCGGTAAATGGTTTGCCATCGAGCATTTCAAGGGTGTGGTGCCGGACATGATGACTCTGGCCAAGGGACTCACCTGCGGTTATGTACCTATCGGTGCTGTTGCCATCAGCGACCGCATCATGGATAAACTGGGCAAGGAAATGCTTTATGCCGGGTTGACCTTCAATAGCCATCCGCTGGCTTGTGCCACCGCCAAATCCGTCCTGGATGTCTATAAGGAAGATAA
>JASFFJ010000344.1:0-8307 GCA_050124355.1 Desulfobacterales bacterium
TTCCGCAGAAGCCCAGGAGGTGTCGTTGGGCGCAGAAGGACTACTCTTTTTACCCTACCTGGTCGGTGAACGCACCCCGCACATGGATCCCACTGCGCGCGGTGTGTTCTTCGGTTTGACGCTGCGCCATGGCAGAGGACATCTGGTAAGGGCCATATTTGAGGGCGTGGTGTTGGCAATGCGGGATTCTCTCGAAATCTTCAAGCAGCTTGGTATCCGGATTGATCGGATCATCGCTTCCGGTGGCGGCGCCAAAAATCACCTCTGGCGACAAATCCAGGCCGACGTTTTTGGCACTGACGTCATGACCACAAACATCCGTGAGCAAGCCGGTGTGGGCGCCGCAATGCTGGCAGGCATCGGCACCGGCCTGTTTAACAGCCCCGGGGAGGCCTGCGACCGGGTCATCAGCTATAACCGTACGACCCATCCCATTCCGAAAAATTGTGAGCGATACAACGACCTGTATGAGATCTTTAAGGGATTGTATCCGAAGTTGAAAGAGGATTTTGAAAAAATTGCTCAGAAGTTTCCCTAGAATCCTTACCTACTGCCGCCGCTGCCCCGGCACTCCCTCCCATCACGGATTTGATCGAACCTTGACATCATAGTGGATGGTATTCATCTTGGAAAATTCTATGAAGTGCTGGCAGAAAATATCGTGAACTTAAAAGTATAATTGAAGAAGATGAGCCCCCGCTGTATCTACTCTGCGATGAATATCCTAGGGCAAAATATTAAGCAATTCCTCAATATCCGAATTGACGCTAATCATTTTTTCATAGATATTGTGATAAAATCTATCGTAAAGTTGCCGGTAGATCTCAAAATTCTTTTGACTGGGTTGGATGATATCGCAATCACTCTTCAGCGTCTCAAAGGCTTCATCTGCATTCCGGTAAGTTCCGGATCCCAATCCCGCCAGAATTGCAGCGCCAAGGCTGGTATTCTCCTGAATCTTGTTGATGACCATGGTTCGCTGGGTGACATCTGCTTTTAACTGGGTCCAGAAGCGGTTTTTAGTTCCCCCCCCGATACATATCAGCTGGGGAAAGGTATCGCCAGTGAGTCTACTGAGCGTGTCCAATACCACCCGAAACTCCAAAGATAATCCTTCAAAAATGGCACGCGCCATATCTTTATACGTGTGGGTGGTTCTTAGGCCTAAAATTGCGCCTTTAGCGGTCGCGTCGCAATAGGGCGTAAAGCAGCCTCTCAGGTGAGGCAGCATGACTAGACCATTGCTGCCCACCGGCGATGCTTCGGCATGCTCAATGAGCGTATGATAAAGGTTCTTGCGGGGAGCCTCGGCACTCAGGCAAAAGTTGTCAATAAACCAGTCGATAACGCTTCCTGCAGTAAGCAACCCACCCAGCAAATAGATTTGATCTGTGGCGACATGGCAACCACAATTCACGCCGGCATTGTAAAATCTCTCATCGATCGAGGCCGAATCGATCAGGGCACAAAGGGCATCGGTTGTGCCGATTGAGTTCACCAGATCCCCTTTTTGCCGTAGTCCGGCTGAAAACGCCCCGCAAAGATGATCATGCCCGCCCAAGGTCACGATGACCCTGCTTTTTAATCCTAATGATGCTGCAATCTTTTGGGATATCTCACCGATCGGTGTCCCACTGGGTTTTGCCGCCGGCAGGAGATCAATGGAGATATCGGCAAGACGACACATTTTTTCGGACCATACTTTTTTTGTGATGTCAAAAAGCATGGAGCGGGATGCCATGGAGTAGTCCGTAGCATACTCTCCAGTGAGCTTTAGTATGATATAGCTTGGAATAAAAAGCCATTTCTTGATGTTGCGGTAGACATCGGGAAGGTTTTCTTTCTCCCACAGGATTTTGGCTAGACTGGACACGTTGCCGATTCGCATACCGGTAGTTCGGAAAACCTCGTATTCATCTACCTGCGCCTTCCATTTTTCGACCACAGCCTTTGAGCGATGATCAAACCAGGCGATAGAGGGAGCCAAGGGTTTTCCGTGTGCATCAACGGCCAATCCCGCTTCACCAAAGCTCGCAAAAGAAATTGACGCTATCTTTTCAGGATAGTCACACTGGGATACGAGCTCGGCAAGTATACTTTTTATATCTTCCCAGAACTCCTCAGGATAAAAATCTGCAATCTCCGTCCCGTGGTAATGGGTTCGGGTCGGACGGGAAACAGAGGCCAACTTGGCTCCCTCGGGATGATAGACAATGCCCTTGATATTCGTTGTACCAATGTCTATGCCAACAAGTAACATCGATCATTTCTCTATTTTATAAAATTTTCAAGCTTGTTCGGCGGATTTTAACAGCATGATACGGTCCTTAACCGCCGCTGAGATTGCCTCGGTTCCTTCCTGCAGACTTGCAAACAGTGATTTGCCATCACTTTCGAGTGCTTTTTGGAGAGCCTGCCTAAATTCAATCATCAGCCGGGTCCCGACGTTAAACTTTTTTACCCCAAGGCCGCTCGCCTTCTGATAGTCTTCATTTTTCAGTCCGGTGCAACCATGGAAAACCAGGGGGACCTCGACGGCAGCATTTATCTCTTTTAGGCGCTGGAAATCGATTTTTGCATTCTGAATCGGCATCCCATGCACGGTTCCGACGGATACTGCCAGGGCATCAACCCCGGTTTCCGCCACAAAGCGTTTGGCATCCTCAGGCCGGGTATATAGTTCCCGCAGCTGTTCATTGCTGACGTCACCAACGTCAAGTGCTTCGAATCCGCCCACGATTCCAATCTCACCTTCCACCGAAATATTTTCATCGTGAGCCATTTTTACAACCTCGCGGGTTCTTTTTGTGTTCTCGTCGATGGGATATTTCGAGCCGTCATACATCACCGAGGAGAATCCCAGTTGAATACAACGGCGGACCAACTCGATATCATCTCCATGGTCCAGATGGATGACGGTGGGAATTTTACTTTTTTCAGCAGAAATTTTTGTGATCGCTGCAAGCGGTTCCAAGCCGGCATAATCTATGGAAACGGTTGCGATGCCGATAATTACCGGTGATGACATTTCTTCAGCAGCTCGCATGACCCCATCGACAAATTCTAGATTATGGACATTAAACGCTCCCACCGCGTAATCATTTTTGATCGCCTTTTTTAATACTTCCTTTAAATTTACTACCGGCATTCTTGCGTCTCCCTTAATTCAGAACTACTGACGTGTTGTAAAATCTGATGCAGCACAAAGTCTGTGGTTTCGCCAAGAATAATGGTTTCTTTTAACATCAAGGCCTCCCGAGAAGCTTATCCGACTGAGGTCAAGAACCCTGAAATTTGGCGTATCAAGGCTCAGATCCAACCAGATTTATCGAAAAATGTCAATAAGCTCATCGGTTGTTTCGAAACATTGCTCAATTTATCACTACATCGATAATATTCGGTTACGGGGGGATCGCCTCCATATTATCCCTTGTTCATCACCGCCATGTGTTGTGTATTGACAGATTTGACACAATATCAGATCTGCGGTATTTAAATTTCACCATCATACCTAACCTTAACATCATTTAACCTGTATGACAGCTAATGGAGGGCACCAAATTGTAATGCCCCGGGAGGCCTCAAAATGAATACATCCAGTCAATCTTCGAACGACAAACTATTTGTGGCAAGAGCACTCGAGGCAACCATCCATGTGGGCCTCGTCGTTCTGCTTCTTTATTGGTGTTTCAGGATCGGTCAGCCCTTCATTCAGATTATCGTCTGGGGCATTATCATTGCCGTTGCAATCCACCCCGGTTACAACCGGCTGAAGTCCGCCCTGGGTGGACGTGGCCGTCTGGCGGCAACCCTGATCACGCTTTTTGCACTGATCGTCCTGCTCGTTCCGGCCTATATGCTTTCCGAATCTCTCATCAATTCTGCCCAGGGGTTTTCGGCACAGCTCGACGCCGGGACGCTAAATGTACCGCCGCCATCGGAAAGGATCAGATCCTGGCCGGTCATCGGCGAACCCTTTTACAAGTTCTGGAGCCTGGCCTCGAACAACCTCGGCGCTGCCCTGAGCAAGGTCACCCCGCAGCTCAAAAAGTTTGGTATCCCGCTGTTGTCTGCCGTTGCGGGTGCCGGGATTGGGATCTTAAAGTTCGCGGTTTCGATCATTATCGCCGGTGTTCTGCTTGCAAATGATACCGGTGGTGGTCAGGCTGCGCGGGCAATTGCTACGCGACTCGCAGGTGATAAAGGGCCAGAGTCCGTCGATCTCGCGATAGCGACCGTGCGAAGTGTTACCCTGGGTATTCTGGGCGTCGCACTAATCCAGACGCTCCTGGCAAGCCTTGCTTTTCTTTTAGTCGGCGTGCCTGGCGCGGGGCTTTGGGCGTTGTTGGTGTTAATTCTTGCAGTGGTTCAGCTTCCTACTATTCTGGTTTTGGGCCCGATTATTGTCTATGTCTTCTCCACCAGCAATACGGGCATCGCAGTTGTTTTTGCGATCTGGAGCATTCTTGTCGGTATATCCGACGCCTTTCTTAAACCCCTCTTGATGGGTCGTGGCGTCGATGTTCCCATGCTTGTCATCTTCATTGGAGCGATAGGCGGGTTTATGACAACTGGCATCATCGGCCTTTTTGTTGGTGCAATCATTTTTTCACTTGGCTATAAGCTTTTCTTACTATGGCTTAACAAGGATATACAGCCGGAAGGAGGGCCATCCGAATCTGAGTAGCAATCAAACAGCCAGGCCTGGGTGATGAAAATCCTGCGTTCAATCGCTATACCTCTTTTGACAATTTATCCCATTTTTATTCCACAATCCCAAATTTTTATATAAGTTGTTTTAACGGAATAAAAATTGGAATGAAGCTCCCCGCAGCAGAGCTGCGAGGTATTCTTTTGATTAAAATTTAAAACCACGTTCTAAATGATCTTCATCACCTTAAGGTAACCTGATCACCTCTATTCCCGCAATCTCTACTATGTCAATAACACATTCACCAAAAACCTGTGAACTTTTTGCCATAATTTTACTAGCTGGTTTACATACTCAATGTGATGCCTTTTTTCGTATTTCCTGTAACTAATCTAAATTATATAGTTATTTTGGACTACTTGTTTTGGCATGTCTCTTGCTAAAACATCTTTTATTACTTCTCTCAATACTAAAAATTCAAATCTCTTGGGAGATTTAGACTGAAAATGTTCCATACAAAAAGCAAAAGAGAAATGAGAATCAATCAAAGGAAAGCTTACTCGGGCCACATTTTCTTTGTTGCAAAAAATGGTTTTAATGAAGGTAGACTCAAAGATTTCAGCCGCTCAGGCTTATTCATAAACTCAAAGGCCCGCCTTTCCGTCGGAGATATCATTACCATGGCCCTACCGTTTCTGAAGGGAGATAAAGTTAAATGTAAAGGGCAGGTTATGCGGCGCACAAAAGAAGGATTTGGGATTGAATTATTCAGGAATCGCAGTTTTTCAGATGTGATAATCAGAAAGCGAGGAGTTGACGTCTAAATACCTTCTCGAATGTTCGTGCATCTTTTCTATCCTTGTGCAACTCTAAATTTTATGGATAGTCCAAAAAGACATAGCACAAACTGTGGAAAATAACGGCATTATGGGAAGCATATAAATTTAAGGCAGACTATCATTTGCACTGCCTTAAATTTTTTTGTGCTCGGAGGTTTGATTTATGAATCAGGTTTATATGGAATTGGCTGACCAAAATACGATCATCCTCAGTAATCGATCGGGAAATGACCGGCGAACTAAAAGCGGTTTTAATATTCGCTCATTGTTATTCGGTGGTAAGAGAGAAAAAATCCGCCGCCAGGAGGATACCAGCAGGATTTTTTACGTCGATCATTTCAGTCCGATGCTTTTCTTTACTATTGTGTCTATTCTTTTTCTCTGCGTCCTTGATTCACTATTAACCCTGTTTTTATTGGACCAAGGGGCTTATGAAATCTCGCCTGTTATGGCATATTTCCTTAAGTTTGGACCGTTCGTTTTTTTCATCTCCAAATATATATTGACGATCACCGCACTCATTTGTTTTTTAATGTTCAGAAATATTGCGGTTAAAATAATAAAGATACGCACCGTTTCAATGTTGTACCTCATGGCTGCGTTTTACCTGACCGTCGTAATTATGCAATTGTATTTCGTTTTCACCCTGCCCTATTCTCCGGAACTTAAACTGCCGCCTAAAGTACTCATGAATTCAAACATTGTATGTCGAATGGATATCCCCAACCAGCACCCCAATTACAATTTAAAATTTAGCGGATGAGCATAGAATATCAGTGAAACATCATTTTTGTGCTTTTTTTGTGCCTTTTTGCGGCCATGTCAGGATTGGCAAATAGTAACCGTTCACAGGTTCAGGGTTCAAAGTTCAGAGTTAAGGACAAAGAGGGAATTAAAGCCTTGAAGTCCCTGCTGAATTTCTCATTTTTCCAAATAATAGCAAATTTGGCTCTAAATTTTGAATCGGACCTGACGAAGCTGACTCTTTTCTCGTAAATACGCATCCCGAATGCAGTCCAGAGACGAGAATGAAACTTTGAACCTCTGAACCTTTGAACCCCTAAACGACTGCGGCAAATGAGTGTTGACGCACAATATCTTTTTGGGCATACTACATTCAGATAACGTTTTTGGACGGCATTTTATATCGCCTGCCTTTAGCAACATACTAATAGACTGCCTATTTACAGGGGCTTATTTTTATCCGCCTGGTAGGCCAAAAACAATATCTGAACGCTTAAATCTATATTATATACAATTTTTTATCCTCCCATAAATTATTTATTTTCTGCCGCTACAGATTGAGACCATGTATAGTAACAGGTATATACCTTTTCTATCTTTTCATGCCGCTGATTCTCTTGCTGATAGGCTCTTTTGGCAGCGTATGGATGAACTTCATTGCTTCCCAGCGGTCTTACTTTTATATGGTATCTGGATTTGTGGGAGGACTTCAGCTTTCGCAATGCCTTCATGGTAAGCATGAAGGTGGTGCTTGCCACCTGCGTTTTATCCACATTTCTTTCCCTGCCCTTAGCATACGCTTTACACAAAGGCACCTCCACGGGCGTGAAGATTGCCGGACGAATCGCTTTCCTGTTACCCATCGTAGTCCCGTACGTTGTGCTTGCTTTTGGATTTATTTTGGTATTTTCCAGCGACGCCCTTCCCTGGCTGGGCAGTGTCTGGCTGCTTATCGCCGGGAATATTATCTTGATACTGCCATATCTATTGAACACCTTGGTGTCCGATATGCGTCATTTGCGGTTGGATGAACTGGAGTTAGCAGCCGAATGTTTGGGGGCCTCTTTCTTTGAACGGTTCATGGATATCATTGTGCCCCTGGTTCGTCACAGCCTTGCCTCGGGGTTGATCGTGGTCGCAGCGCTGTCCATCGGTGAGTTTCAGTTGTCTAATCTTGTTTCCGGATTTTTAAGCCGAGATTATCCGGTTGTTTTGTTGCAAGCCCTTTATGGAGCCACGGGCTTTGCCTGTGCCGCCACGGTGCTCCTCCTCGTTCTGGCCATCGTGGTGGCGTTTTCCGGCGCATTGACCGCAAGATCAACGAGCAGATATCGACGGAAATAGCATGCCGATTCAAATAAAACATGGGCTTGGCGACGCCATTGCAGTCGTCATTCCGCAAGAAGCCACTGTTACAGCACCCTATGCCATCAGTTTAGTTAAAGGCGGGCCGAATCCCAACGCCGGTAAACTGTTGCTTAACTTCATCATGACCAACGAAGGCCAGACAACTTTCGCAGAAGGTTTTGTGCGCCCATCTGTCCCTGGCGTGGAATTACCGGCGGATTTCAAGTCCAGATTCCCTGCGACGCCGCAGTTGCGTCCGTTGGACTTACACCAGGCGGCCGCCCGCAAACCTGATATCAATGAAGGTTGGTCAAAGGCGATCCTTGGCCAGTAAACCATCAAATTATAATAAAGGGGGGCTGGCCCTTATGGCGGCCCCCGGTCTCGTTGTCGGGCTTCTTTTTTTCGTCCTGCCTTTGTTGGCAGTCCTCCGAGAGGCTTACACTGGCGGCAGAGCCGAGTTCTTTTAAATTCTCAAAGAATACGTATTTTGGAAGGGCCTCGGGAACACACTAATTCTCGGCACCGTAACGCCAGCAGCTTCCCTGCTTGTAGGCTTTGCAGTGGCATGGCATCTTTCGGATCTGTCTGAGCGAACCAGAACAGCATTTTTATTCTGGATTTCGTTGCCGCTGACTTTTTCCGGCCTGATTATCGCATACGCTTTCATTCTCTCATACGAAGGATCGCGTCTTCATTCTTGAAATTGAGTAAAGAATGAAGACG
>JASFFJ010000345.1:0-8299 GCA_050124355.1 Desulfobacterales bacterium
TCTTCATTATAGCACCATTTGATTGGGGGAAAACATTGCAGCTCTACGCATATTTCTATGTAAGGAGTCGTTATTTCCAAAGTATCTGTCCATGTGTGGTTCGCGCCATCTACCATCCAGTCATAAAGACCTACTGCATAACCAAACATAGGGTCAATATATTGTAGTAATTTAAAGTATCATCGTTGCTATAACAGCAAATAACAGCTGGCATCAATTTTGCCGTGCTGCAAATAACGTAGCCAATTGTTCGGGTAAATCCGGTTGGTATCGGTATACTGTTCCAAGCTTTTTATATCTGCGATTGGTTCCGATTGTGCGGAGAAATGGCATTTGCCGTGCAATAGCTTTTACATTCCTCCCATCCTTTACCTTTTTCGCAGGCCTCAAAGACTTTCATCAGGGAGTGCGAGGGCGTAGTTCTTCTGTTTTTCGAATACAAAGGGTAGGACGGAGAGGGTGTCGTATCTTCCTTCCGCTTGGGCCTTTTTGATCATGTATTTCAACACTGCATCGTCGCCGACCACTGCATCCAGACGACCATCATCAAGGGCCATAAGGAGGTCTTTTCTGTCGCTGAAGGTGCGGCTGTAGATGCCTTTCTCTTGCAAGTACTCAAAAGAAGTCGATGCTTCTCGATGCTTCCATGGCACCGACTCTGACGTTAGCCAGGTCCTGCGGTCATTTAATATCTGAACTCATTTGGTCAAGGGTGAAGGCACTGGCAAGCAGGCGGTAATGCTGGCAACCATAACTGTTCTGCCAACCGCCAGAAAAGCTGTTAGTATCCGCCCGATGAGTGTCTTAAATTCATAATATCGGATGGGGCCAGATGTTACAAACAGCAGTCCCGCGATAAAGGCTTCCATCAGCCTGCCGCCTTTGTTTTTCATCGAATAGAGTTTATCGTTGATGTTGTGTTCCAATTTATAAAGGATACCACCGATCAAAGCTGCCACGCCGACAATGATTCCCATCACGATAAACAGTCTCTTATTGTAAAAGAAACTCTTGAGTGTGTGCAGAAATCCACGCTGCTTCACCGCAATGGCAAGATGCGTCTCGCAGAAGGAATGGGAAAAATCCACTATTTTTTCGCGTTCCTGGGTGATGGAAAGGCAAGAAACAGCCACATCTGTCTGGCCCTGGGCAACAGTCTTGAGCATCTCTTTGAGGTTGTATTCTTCAATACTGTACTCAAGGCCCAGTTATTCGGCGATATTGTCCCAAAGAAAAACGCTTATTCCTGAGAACTGGCCGGCATCGTTCATGACGAAGGGAGGACAGATTCTCGCTGCGACGCGTATCGGAGGCTCCGCTGCTTGAGCGCAGAATAGATATAGGAAAAATAATAATAAGGCTGATACGAAAAGTACAGATTGTGAAAATCTTAGTTTGAAGGGCAACAAGCCATTCTCCTTAAAAAATGTTCCAAATCAAATAGAGTCGTTTTTTCAGCCTTCAGCTTGGGACTTTTCTTCAGCAAGGGCATCAGTTCCGTTGTTTGTATTGGAATACGAAAGATCATCGAGCCATGTCTGAAGGAGCTTGAATCCTATTGATAAAATGACGGCGCCCACAAATAGACCCATAAACCCCATTGAAAGGAAGCCTCCGATCGCACCAAGGAAAATGACAAGCATGGGTACCGGCGCACCGCGTCCCATAAGGATGGGTTTCAGAAAGTTATCCAATAAAGAAACCAGAATAAGCCAGCCCGTCAACAACCCGGCTGTAAACGTGTCTGCGCTGGCAAACATGTAGATGATGACCGGTATGACAACGGGTATAATGCAATCGCGAGGATGATGGCCCACGCCACCGGAGAGACAAAGGGCCTTAATATGTTGAAGCACAATGCGATCAAAAGTGCGATAACACCGATTCGAATGGCTATGTCAATTGCTTGGCCTGTGTATGCTTTTTGTTGGGTAATTTTGTCTGGTTCGCTCATAAGGACTCCCCTAATGATGGTGGCACCTCTATGGGTTTGCCTGGGCTGGTGACAATTTTGTTTTCATTTACAATGTTACCTTTGATAGAGATAGAGACGGGTCATGTCAATCTCAAAAGCAACGCAGGAGGATATCCCATTTGATGAGAGCCAATATCTGCTTCCATCATTCGATCTACGTACCAAACACGGGCTCACAATCCAGTACCGGCGGAAAAATTTAATGTATAGACGTCTATGGAGGAAGTCCGTTTCGGGACTCCTGACCTCAATTTGAAAAACTTTTCGGGAGGCCTTGATATCTCAGGAACCTACAAAATTTGTAGTGAAAATAAGTGGGAATTCAAGACGCAACAGCGTTTATCAAAAATAAATGGAACGATTACCGAGAAAAGGTAATATCGAAGACCTTTATTTCGGCGCGATTACTTTATCCATCTTCAAATTATTTATCACCGTCTTGATTATCTCATTCATGATTTGATCGGTTTCATCATTGCTCAATGTTTTTGAATTCCCGGACCAGATAAGTTTTCCGGTTTTTGCATCGTATAAATTCGTTTCCAATCGGACCGTAGTACTTGTACTTGAATAACCCGGATCCAACGAATAATAGAAAAAACCCATCCGCGTCGCAGGGCCGCGTGTGCGAATATCTTTACTTTCTTTGCCGATCAATTGGGTGATAATCACAGCGTCATTTTCATATTGATTGACAGCATCGACTATCGTCTCAGTTTTCAATTTCAAATCAGCAGGCATCGGCATAACCTTTTCACTTGCGATAGCGTCTACGCCAGCTGATTTTAAGTGCGCAACAAACTTTTTCTCATAAGAACGTCGATTGTGCTCATTGCCGGTTACGGCAATTACAAGGATATCAGACACGGGCTTCCCTTTATAGGCATCGTCAACCTGTTTTTGTGTGACTTCGGTTCCGGCACAGGAAATAATCAAAGATGCAAAAGAAAGCAGATAGCCAACCCATTTAACAGGATTTTCATTCATCAAACTCCTCCTAACCGTAAAAGTGTCTAATCGATGTTAAAATAACACGGGATTGATTTAGGCTCTTCTTCAACCGGATTTCTTATCATCGTATTTCTTCCGCGGTCCCATTCGCTTCAAAAACTCCCAAATCGGTACCGCTGTCAGACCTCCGATCACACCGCCAAGGTAGCTCGGCAAGCCGAAGCCGAATAGTCTATGCCAGATCAAACCGGCAATAAAACTGGCCACCACAATTGCTACTAGAGTCAATACCAACCGCTGCCATAACGGCATCTGAAACCTCCTTAAGTCTTTAGGGGCGTTTTTTTAACAACATAAGTGTGTATCAACTAAAATTTGACACCTTAGTATCCGTACGCATTGCGCATTACATCGAGATAATCTCAGTTAAGTATGGTTTGTGTATCTGAAAATAGAATTTCAGGCTATCTTAAATCCAAGCAATCTGCTTCATCAGGGCTGCAAGGGACACCCACGATGCGTTGCAACTTTCCATTCAAAAATGCGAGGTAGTACATAAAATTCGCCTGATCTTCATAAAATATCCAAATAGGTCCATAATCTTGTAATCTTCCGATCTCTAAAGGATCGCCACATTTTTTCCGAACATCTCTATCTAAATCTCCGACAGCTACTATCCCTCCCGAACATCGATATGATGACTGATCGGCTAAAGTGCGGAATTCAATAGAATCTGACCTATCAACAAAAGTAATCAACAAAGCCAACGTAGTCCCTAAAAAAAGTATGTTCCTAAGCATTACAACCTCCCTTTTATCCTATCAGTCCATGATCATAAGCACTGATGCTATGATGTTGATATCATTACCCCAGCTATTGAGAATATTTGGTTTTTGCTGTTGATGCCTATCCTATTGAGAATATGTTGAAAATCAATAAAAAAATCCATTTTCATTAAAAAAGTGTCAAATCTTGAGACGAACGCAGGGACGTTCGTGCAGAACGAAAGTAGGGACGTTCGTCATAAGTTTGTGATAAGATCATCAACATCAGGCTTTTGCCCGGATGCGACAAATCGAGTCACACAGGAGAAGGAACGGATGTGGGTCTTACAATTGAATACCTTTGTAAAGCACTTCCTGCACGAACGTTCCCATTTTCCATTTTCTGGTATCAGAGGAAATTCTTGAGGAATATCATCGTGTTGGGGAATTATTGTCTGATGTGAATAATTCTCAGATGGCTAGCTCTAAAACCTTTACTTCTTTCTCCAAGCGGTCAGCCAATTCCATCTTAGCCAATTCAGTGTCATAGTGGGTTTGAATACCGGTCCAGAATTCAACCGACATGCCAAAGTACCGGGCAAGTCGAAGCGCAGTATCAGCGCTAATCCCTCTTTCTCGACGAACAATTTTGTTGATACGCATTGCTGGAACGCCGATATCTTTTGCAAGCCGGTACTGGCTGATACCCATCGGCTTTAAGAATTCCTCCAGAAGAATTTCTCCAGGATGGGTTGGGGGGAAATCTCTCATAATATCTCCTCAACGATAGTCAGTTATTTCAACTTGATAAACGCCGTCGTTACGCCATTCAAAGCATACGCGCCACTGATTGTTAATCCGAATACTGTGTTGTCCTTTCCGTTTTCCCTTCAAGGCCTCCAAGCGATTTGCCGGTGGAACACGAAGGTCGTTAAGGTTGCCTGCCCTATGGATCAAAATCAGTTTCCGCTCAGCGAGCTGTTGAATGTCTCGAGGCAATTTGCTGGAAAAACGGCCGTTAAATATCTTTTCGGTCTCCTTGCATTTGAATGCCTTGATCATAAAACTGATAATAACCCATAAAGATAATATCGTCAAGGGTTATTATTATCGAGTTATAAAATCATATCTTCCTTTAATCATATTTTATTTCTCGAATGAGCCTACCATGGGTTATTAAGGAGACACTAAGGTTTCCGAAAAAACCACATTTCTTAAATCGGCCGCGCAAGAACATCAAGCTCCTGTTTGTCCTCGACGAACACGTGGAGATGATCTGGGATGGTCTGTGTAAGGCGGGGCTTGAATTATAGATTGCAGATTTTGAATTGAAGGAATTCTGACATTTTAATCCCCCCTCATCCGATTCGTCCATCACCAACCCAGGCGCCCAGGCGGGAGCTGCTGACACGGAATGCCGGTGTTTCCCAATTGAAATCAGATATAAAACAGCCTACTTATAAAGAATGTGTAGGCCCGACCCGATTTTCCTATTTTTTCCTTGCCCCATAATGAATCCTGATATATATTCTTACCCGTAAGATTCAGAAAAGTAAGGGGTGCTGTTATGCAAAATATAGCGACTACCAAAATGTCTTCCAAAGGACAGGTGGTAATTCCTGAAGGTATACGCAAACGACTCGGATTGAAAGCCGGCGCTCAATTCGTGGTTATCGGTGATAAAGATGTGGTAATTCTCAAGGTAATAAGTCCACCATCGATGGAGGATTTCGATGCCTTGATTTCTGAAGCGCGCAAGCAGACCAGAAAGGCAGGATTGAAACGAACGGATATGGCAGTTGCCATTTCAAAAGCGAGAAACAAAAAGTGAGAATCGTACTCGATACGAATGTATTTGTTTCAGGTGAGTTTTTTTCAGGTCCGCCATATAAGATCCTCAAAGGCTGGCGTGACGGCCGTCTTCAATTGCTGCTATCAGAGGAAATTCTTGAGGAATATCATCGCGTTGGGGAACTATTGTCTGATGAGTTTCCACCCATCGATCTTGGACCATTTCTTGAACTACTAACGATAAATACGGAACTGATTGTGCCCGAAAAGCTTCCGAATCAGGTATGCGATGAATACCTTTGCTAAGCACTTACTGCATGACCGACCCCTTTTTTGTCAATTGGCCCCTAGGGGCAATTTTCTAACAACATAAGCGTGAGACAACTAAAATAGGTGTGAAATCTTGAGTATTCATTAATTATTGACAAACTGGTTCCAATTCGTTCAAAATAATTTATTGTTCCTATTCTCTCTGACAGATCTCGCAGAGACAAGCTAGCGCGGCAGGCTGTGCATGGCGGTTAGAATATGAGCAAGAAAATGTCGCTACATTAAATCACTAATCAAGATTTGACACCTTAGATTCTTCGATTAGTTGTTTTTTATGCTTGCTGGTGACAGGGATGACGTTTTTGCGTTTTCATCCGATGATGCGATTACCCAGTCGAATACATTCATCTGTCCGTTATCATTGTACCCAACTGCCAACACCCGGCCGTTGGATTTCAAACCCAGGGTATTATAATTGCCTGCCGTTACCTGGGTGATATTCCGCCAGGAACTAATTTTCAATTTTCCTAAAAATTTTGATCCGACGGCTTTGACCGTTCCATCAAGTTTAAGGCCAACCGTATGAAAAGTGCCTGCGGCTATCTGGATAACACCTTTCCAGGAATCGACATTTAGACGATCGTAAGTGTTTGAGCCGACTGCTACGACCGTACCGTCAGACTTTAACCCAACGGTATGATAATTGCCAACAGCCACCTGGACGACATCGGTCCAGGAACCGACATTGAGCCGATTATAATTATTCGACCCCACCGCCACGACCGTGCCGTCGGATTTCAGGCCCACGGTATGAAAATCGCTGGCGGCTATCTGTACGATATGGGTCCAGGAACCGACACTCAACCTGCCAAAACGATTCCACCCCGCGGCCACTACCGTGCCGTCGAACTTTAGACCCACAGTATAATATTTACTGGCAGCCACTTGAATGATATTGGTCCAGGAATTGACATTTAGTTTGCCGAATCGACTTGACCCCACAGCCACAACGGTTCCGTCTGACTTCAAACCAACGGTAAAGTACCCACCAGCCGCTACCTGTACGATATTTCTCCAGGAGCCGACATTGCACTGTCCATGTTGATTAAGACCTGTTGCTACCACCGTCCCGTCAGCTTTTAGACCTACTGTGTGTCGCATGCCGGCGACAATATTAGGAAGGACAGATCCGGTAGATGCATGTGTGAGCGGTTTGCAGTGGATTACAATTATAACAAGAAATATAACCACGTTTAGGGTTTTTGTATTTTTCATTTTTAATCTCGGCAAATGTTGACGGTATCCCAGCATTGACAAAATTTCAGGGATCCTGACCTCAAACGGAAAAACTCTCCTGGAGGCATTTATTTATAAAAGATCTACAAAATCTGTAGTAAAAATATGCGTAAATTCAAGAAGTAACAGATTTTATCAAAAATAAGAAATAAAATTCAGAACGATTCACCCAAATTAAGTATTGTTGACGCGATTTCAGATCTTTCTGCTGCATGCGAATTTACGACACATCAAGAGTTCTGAATTTTGTCACCTTAAATCAAAGCAATCTGCATCATCGGGGCTGCACGGGATGCCGACAATGCGCTACAGCTTTCCATTCAAAAATGCTGGGTTGTATGCTTGTCGCAACATTTAATGTGCCGTCTGCCTTGCTATTAGATGCTGATCAAGAGCCTGGCGCAGATATACTTTAATGACTGCTTGACGACTGACGTTTAACTCTTTTGCGAGCGCATCTAATTCTTGAAGCATATCAAGATTAAAATCCACATTGACTCTCTGAATTTGAGCCTTTTCAAGCGGCTGCCTTACTCGAAATTTTTTGGTAAAATATTTTGAAACATCCTTTCCCTCGGCCGCCATATCAGATATCTCATCTATTGTAGGAGTCTTTCTATTAGGTTTTTTCTTCATAATTTAATCTTTCTATTCTGGTTGCTTTCCAAAGTGTGACAAGGTGATAATATTCGCCGTCCCTATCATTTCTTTCCTCGGAAACTAGCGTATACAATTCACCTTGAACCCAACCCGTTGCACGCCATTGATGATGTGGATAGTCGATATGTTGATCTTCGATAAATACAGTGTCAAATAATTCTTGTGCTTCTTCAAATCCGATTTTTCGCCTTGAATCATTTCGAAGTTGTTCGCTCCTTTTCTTATCGAATTTGATTCTCATAAATTATTTAGTATAACTGTTATACCATAGTGTCAAGTGTATTTTTTCAACGACAAAGGTTGCTGTTTTTGTCGTAAGTGACTATTGTCAGTTATCCGTCATTTAGTCTCGCAAGACCTACTATCGATGTAACCGTCAACGCTAGCCAATTCCCTTCAAAAGGAGCCGGTCATGGGTGCTTCAAAATATCTGAAACGGATTGCCTTTATAATTGGGTCAATGATTATCCTGATTGTAATGGTTTTGGTGGTCGTTTTGGCCATCGGGATTACAGTTAATGTAGATGGAATTCGAGCCAGGGCGGAAGCTGCAGCAACCCAGGCACTTGGTAGAAAAGTCAGCATCGATGGA
>JASFFJ010000346.1:0-8275 GCA_050124355.1 Desulfobacterales bacterium
ACCAGGGCCCTTGATATGGTGGAACTTGGCGGTTTTGACAACAGATTTCCGGCCCAGCTCTCCGGAGGTCAGCAGCAACGGGTGGCCTTGGCCAGGGCACTTGTCTTTGAACCGCAATTGGTGCTGATGGATGAACCTCTGGGCGCGCTTGACAAGAACCTGCGCGAGCAAATGCAATATGAAATTAAACATATTCATGAGAATCTGAATGTGACCGTGGTCTATGTCACCCACGATCAGAGTGAAGCCATGACCATGTCCAACCGAGTCGCCGTATTCGAGGACGGCGTTATCCAGCAGCTTTCCACGCCCGATGTTTTGTATGAAGAACCGCAAAATGCATTTGTGGCCCAATTTATCGGTGAAAACAACAAAATCTCCGGTGAGGTGACCGAAATCACCAACGATCAATGCATCGTTAAAGTTGACAGTGGCGAAATCGTTAAGGCGCTGAAAGTCAATGTTGACAAGACCGGAGATCGAACGACCCTCTCCCTGCGCCCTGAAAGAGTCACCCTCAATCCCGCCGAGGGGCGTCTTGTAAATATTTTCGAAGGTACGGTAATAGAATTGATTTATCTGGGCGACCACCTGCGGACCCGTATCAGCGTCTGCGGCAACGATGACTTCATTGTCAAAGTACCCAACTCCGCCGGTCGCTTAAAGATAAGCAAAGGTGAAAAGGTCAATGTTGGATGGACCCATAAGGATTGCAGAGCATTAGACTTCCTGCCCTGAAAAGTTTTCTTGAGTATTCCATTCTTTCCCTCGTTTGAGGAATCCGTTAAATCTCAAATTTCAAATCCCAATTTCCAAATAAATCCCAAATTTCAATGATCTAAATTCAAAATGTGTAAAAGCATTTGGTAATTCGAATAAGAAATATAATTTCAGAACGATTCGCCCGAATCCAGCCTTGTTGGCGCGACCACAGACATTGGTGTTGCATCAGAACTTACGACACGTCAGTAGTTCTGAAATTATGTGGGTCGAATTCCCCGCAGACGTTCCGACCGGCGCCTTAGCAATTCCACGGTTGTCAGCAGGGCGATGGCCACTGTAATGAGGATGGTTGCCACCGCCAATATGGTCGGGCTGATTTGTTCCCGGATTCCCACCCACATTTGACGCGGAATGGTGCGCTGTTCAAAACCGGAAAGAAACAAGACCACCACAATTTCATCAAAAGATGTCATGAGGGCGAAAAGGGCGCCGGAGATGACGCCCGGCAGTATCAAGGGCATTACGACTTTGCGAAACGTGGTGACCGGGTGGGCGCCTAAACTGGCGGATGCGCGGATCAGATCCTGGTCAAAGCCCATTAAGGTGGCGGTCACCGTGATGATCACAAATGGGATGCCCAGGGCGGTGTGGGCCAAGATGAGTCCCGGATAAGTCTGGGCCAGGCCGACCTTGGAATAGAAAAAAAACATGCCGGCGGCGGTGATGATTAAGGGGACGATCATCGGGGAAATGAGAAGTCCCATTAGGGGAACCCGGAACGGTGTTTGCGGGCGGCTTAAACCCCAGGCCGCCAGGGTACCGAAGAAAGTCGCAAAAATAGTTGCAAAAAAACCGATGATAATACTGTTCTTAATGGAGTGGATCCACTGCGGGTTGGTGATAATGTCTTCATACCACCTGGTGGAAAAAGCACTGCCCTTGAGTGTCAACATCCCCTGGGTAAACGTAAAATACGGTTCTGCATTGAAAGACAGTGGTATTAAGACAACGATCGGGGCAATCAGAAAGAATAGGATCAGCCCACAGATGATTCTGAAGGTATAATACCAGATTTTTTCAAGCCGGCCGGCGTATGCGGGAAGCGCCATTTTAAATAATCCGTTTTAATGTCTTAATTCCAACATTAGTAACCAATCAACTAATCAACCCATCGACTAATTTATCCGCCCTGAACCAAAGCACATTAAAGTTCGTAAGTTGTCTTTGCCAACTCTAAACAGTTGTCAGAATAAAGCTCAGGCGGAGAAATTATCCTAGTTTCATATTCTCGATACCCACGATGCGATTATAGAACCAATAAATAACCAGGACGCCCCCGAGCAGGATCGTACCCATCGCCGCGGCAAGGCCCCAGTTCAAGGTTTTGCTCATGTGCAGTGCAATAAAATTGCCGATTAACTGGCCGGATGCACCGCCCACCAATGCCGGTGTAATATAATAGCCGATTGCCAGAATAAATACCAGAAGTCCGCCAGCACCAATGCCTGGAATCGTCAGGGGTAGATAAATTTGGCGGAAAGCGCGAAAGGGATTGGCTCCCAGCGAGCGCGCCGCCTTGACATAATAAGGTGAGATGGTTTTCATGACACTGTAAAGCGGCAATATCATAAACGGCATCAATATGTGCGTCATGGCCACCAGGGTACCGGTCATGTTGTAAACCATTCGTACCCGTTGTTCATCTGCCACAAACCCTAGCCAGACAAAAATATCGTTTAAAACCCCCTGTTTTTGCAGGAGCACGATCCAACTGGTCAATCGTACCAGTAGTGACGTCCAGAAAGGCAGCAAAACACAGATCAACAGAAGATTGCTGATTCGAATCGGCAGGGTGGACAGCAGGTAAGACACGGGGTAGCCTAAAAGCAAACACAGGGCCGTCACAGCCAGACTGACCCACAGAGTCCGCAGCCACATCTGTTTGTGGATTTGCTGAACTTGGGGTTGGGATACGATATTGTTATCCACGTTATATTTTAAGTCAAATGCTGCCAGATAATGGGTGGAGGTGAAGCGTTTGCCCATCCGTCTAATAACCACCCAGATTTCACGGTTTCCCCAATCATTATCCATGGCAATCATTTTTTCTTTGAATGGTCCTGCTTTTATTTTCCTTATTTTACGGGCTGATTTGTTGAGCAGACTGCGCATACCGGTTCTTTCGTAGTTTAAACGCAGGGTGACCTTGCCGAGGATCCTCTCTTTCCTCAATTTTATTAATTCTTCTGCCAAAGCGGCAAAAGCCGTTTCATCGGGTAGTCCGGCGGTTTCATCCCAACTCTTCAGGGCCTTAACCGTTTTTGGCAATAAATTGACGACCTCCGGTGTATGAACGCTGAGAATCAACATGTCAAATATCGGGATGAGAAAGGCGAATAGGATTAATAAAAGGGTGGGGACGACGAACAAAAAGGAGCGAATCTTGTTTTTTCTTTCCGCCCGCCGAAGGCTGACTTTCAGTGGAATTCCATCGGTGGTCGTTATTTGCTGGGTCTGCTTCTGCATGAAGATATAGTGCTAGTTTAATCGGACGTTAACCAAATAGTCTATCTTTCTAATTTTGACGGCGAATTGATAAACAACACCCTGGAGTGTTGGAGTCATGGAGCATTGGGTTATGAGATCGGATACGGTCTGCTTTATATAGATAACTAATTTAAAAATTAAAAAGATTAGAAGGGATTACAAAGGCGGGCCGGAATCTTTGCCCGCCTTTTTTTATCGCTGAATTTAAATTGATGCTACTTCGCCATCCAGGCGCTGTAACGCTTCAGGACTTCATCCTGGTGGTCGGCCCACCACTCGTCATCGGTGGCCAGGGCATTTTTAAAGTTTTGCGGTGCCGTCGGCATGTGGGGACCCATCTGAATATCGGTGCCGGTATAGGTCTTGATCAACGGCACGGAAGATTTACGAGAGGGTCCATAGGAGATCCAGCTGGCCTGATCGGCGAGGGCCTGGGTACTGGTGGCATATTTTAAGAACTCCAGGGCCATCTTTTTGTTTTTGGTTCCCTTGGGAATCGCGTAGTAATCCATGTTGTATACCTGGTGATCCCAAATAATTTCAAACGGCTTGTTTTCTTTAACCTGGGCGTTGAATATGCGGCCATTATAGGCGGTCGTCATGACGACTTCACCGTCGGCCAGCATTTGCGGCGGTTGGGCCCCGGCTTCCCAGAAAATCAAATTTTCTTTGATTGATTCGAGTTTATTGAAGGCGCGATCCAAGCCCTCGGGCGTCGACAGAAGGTTGTATACGTCCGCGGGTGGGACACCGTCGGCCATCAGCGCAAATTCCATTGTCACCACCGGCCGTTTGCTGATGCCGCGCATGCCGGGGAATTTTTTGACATCAAAAAAATCGGCTAGCTTTGAAGGTTTTTCGCCCGGAAATTTTGATTTGTCGTAGGCAACGATGGTGGTCCAAACGATGGTGGCCACCCCACATTCATGAATTGCGCCGGGCAGAAAGTCTTCAGCGGCTGCAGTGCCATCCGGTGCCGGGGCTAAGATCGCCGGATCAATCGGTTCAAAGAGACCTTCATCGCAGCCACCGGTGAGATCCTGCTTTTCGACATCAACGACATCCCAGGTGACATTGCCGGATTGGACCTGGGCTCTTATCTCGGCCAGCCCGCCATTGTAGACTTCGGCATTGACTGTGGCACCGGTTTTTTTCATAAACGGTTTTTGGTAGGCTTCAATTTGACTGGTTGAAAACGCACCCCCAAATGATGTCACGGTAATGGTGTCGGCGGCCAATGCCGCCGTGCAAGGTACCAGAAAAACGATAGACAACAGCGCAACAACAAACTTCAATGATTTCATAGTGTCCCCCCTTTTAAAAAAAATGGTTAAATGATAGTTATTCTCAAATGAATGAGTTTAATAATCTGATTTGGTTACATCAATTATAACAGTTTGTAAAGAATAAATTTTTAATTTTTTTCCGGATTGATCGCACCGAGCAGTTTCGGTAAGTCACCAAAGCGACCGATCGTACCGAAGATAATGACCGCCAGCAGCACAAAAACCACCGCTACCGAGGCCATTACCGGCGTGTAGCCGTAGCGCAGGGAGTTGAAAATTTTAATCGGAAGGGTTTCAACCGTAAAGCCGGATACCATGTAGGCTACAATATATTCATTCAGACTTAAAACGAAGACGAAGGCAAAGCCGGATATCAAATACGGCCGAATCATCGGGAAAATTACCGTCTTGAAAATTGTCCGGACGTCGGCACCCATGGTTTGCGCTGCCTCCACGATTTCATGATCGATGGATTCAAACCCTAAAGAAATGGTCACCAGCGGCAGGGTCACAAAAAAAATGGCGTGGGAGATCATGGTTGCGCCCATTTTTCCGTAAAAACCGATCGTTACCCAAAAAGATAGAAAGCCCAGGGCGGTGATGACCGGCGGCAGAATGAAGGGTGAGATGCCAAGGGTAAACAGCGCGCGGGCATAAAACACACGATAGCGCCACAGAAAATAGGCCAGCGGCAAGGCAATAGACAGCGCAATGAAACTGGAAGTAAAAGCGATGGTCAAGCTGTTTTGCACGGGTATCAGCCAGCTGCTTTCGGTCAACAGTTCCGTGTACCAGCGCAGGGATATCCCCTCCGGAGGGAAAAAAAGACGCTTTTTGGCATTTAACGATACGCCTGTAACAACGATCAGGGGTCCGCACAGCAAGAATAAGATTAGGCTGAGAAATATGATGCGAAGTGTTTTGCTCATGCCGATTTAATTTTTTTCCCTTTGCCAATAGCCATTGTGAGCACAACCAGTAACAGACTGACGATCATAAAAAATATTGCCATGGATGCTGCCATCGGCATATTGGTTTGATAGATGGCCTGATCGGTAATCAACACAGACAGGGTCCAATGTTGCGGACGGCCCAGAATCTGGGGCAGCAGATAAACGCCGAGGGTAAATACAAAAACCATCACAAAAGCTGCCACGATGGCATTTCGCATTGAGCCAACTATGACCCAAAAGAACGTGCGTAGCGGCGAGGCACCCAGGGTCTGGGAGGCTTCCGGCAGGGCCGGATCCAGTCGTGACAGGGGTGGATACAGAACCAGGACCGTATAAGGAAAAGCCAGATAGCAAATGCCAAAGAGCAGGGCTGCAAACCCCGGGTACCAGGCCTTGGGTTGTTCCATCAAGCCCAACCAAACCATCAGATTTGATATGCCGGCCGTTCGTGACAGCAACAGGGACCAGGCAAAGCCGATAATAACCTCCGATAGTGACAATACCGACATTAGAAAAACCAGCCAGATTACCTGGATTCGTCGTCGCATGCGGGTAACGAAGAAAGTAAACGGAAACGCCAGGGAAACGCAAACGGCTGCTGAGAGTCCGGCAACAAAAAGGGAAAATGATAGGGTGCGTCCAAAAAGCGTTGTGTAGAGGTTTTTGTAGTTCGTGAACTCGAAACCGGGTATGTAAAAACCGCCGGGCTGACGATGAAAAAAACTGACGGCAACCATTATGCCGAAGGGTATGATAAAAAAAATCCCCAGCATCAAAGCTGGGTAGGCCACTGGCAGGTGTGAGCGTATGCCCTTTGGTCGTTCACCTCTCATGATTTGAGCACAGTGCAGGAAGTCGCAGGTAGAATTGCGGTGGCTTTATCTCCCTGTTTGACATCCGGTCGTCCTTTGGGTGTCGATTGACTGATAATCTGAAGCCCCTTGCAGTTAAGATAAATTTCAACGTTGGAACCCACATCCCGAATAAAAGAAACAGTTCCGTGCAGGCAGTTGTCTCTTTTTTCAGCACCGGGCAGAATACTGATATCTTCGGGTCGCACCGAAACGGTAACGGAGGTTCCGTCGCTTATTCCTGTTGGCATTTCCGCTACCTCCAGATGCTGATCGCCGATTTTGACTTCACGGGCTCCCATACAGGTTCCCTGAAGCAGATTGCTGCTGCCGATAAAATCGGCGACAAACGTATCTGACGGTTGGCGGTAGATTTCCAGGGGAGTGCCCACCTGACGGACACGATTGTCCGGGCCCATAACCACCACCATATCTGCCATGGTCATGGCTTCACGCTGATCATGGGTGACCAGAATAGTGGTCACGCCCAGGCGCTGTTGCAGCAGGCGAAGTTCCAGCTGCATGCTTTCGCGCAGCTTTGCATCCAGGGCGGACAAGGGCTCATCCAGTAGAAAAAGTAGCGGATCGATGGCCAGGGCGCGGGCGATGGCGACCCGCTGGCGCTGGCCTCCGGATAGCTGTGATATATGTCGATCTTCAAAGCCGGATAATTGTACCAGATCCAGCAGTTCGGCAGCTCGTTTTTGTCGTGTGTTTTTTTTAATGTGGCGGACCCTGAGGCTGTAGGTAACATTTTCGCCTACCGATAGATGGGGAAAGAGCGCCAAAGACTGAAAAACCATACCGAAATTGCGTTTGTGGGCCGGCGTCCGGGTGATGCGCTCTCCATCCAGCAAAATATGTCCCTGGGTGGGAGATTCCAACCCCGCGATAAGCCGCAGAAGTGTTGTTTTGCCGCATCCCGACGGACCAAGGAAACACACAAACCGCCCGTGAGGCAGGTCTAGATTTACCTCCCGGGCGGCCACCACCGAGCCAAAGTTTTTATGGATGTCTTCAAGCGTTAAACCAGCCATGGGATAGGACGACTCAATGCCTAAAATTTAGAATGCCTTTTTATTGGTTGTAATTTCGATATCTTCTTATTTCGTCACCATTTCTGTCCATTTTTGATTGACCCAGTCACTGAGTTCGCCGGTATACAGGTCGTAGCGCGGGATAATGGGAGGGATATCACTTGACACGGCTGAAAATTCCGCAGCCGTTAGATCGGTGACATCCTGTCTCACCGTCGGTGCCGTGCCAACCTTACGCGACAGTTTGGCCTGAATCTGTGGCTGGCACATGTAGTTGATAAAAATATGGGCTTCCTTGCTCATTTTGGTGGCCTTGGAAACGGCCCATGAGCCGGAATCCAGCACGCCGCCCTCCTTGGGAAAGGTGGATCGCACCGGGTGGCCATCGGCGGCCGCCAGACCGGCCACATCGTGATAGTATTGTCCCATGGGGATTTCGCCGGATTGCAGCGCTTGCTGAAACTGGCCCTCGTCCCGGTACCACAGATTCACGTTGGGTTTGACTTCTGCCAGTTTATTTAGGACTTTGAGAATGCCTTCCTTGGAATTCAACACATCATCGCCGCCGAAGAAGGTTTTGGCTGTAATTTCCAGCAGAAATGAATTGGACGCCAGGGCAAGAAGCCCCAGTTTATTCTTTTTCTCCGGCTGCCACATATCCGCCCAGGAAGTCGGCGCAGTCTTAAATTCATTTGTGTTGGAGACCAGGGTGATATACCACGATACGGCGCCGATCCCATCGACCCGGCCATCCGGATACTTGTGAACATGTTGCGGCAGCAGAAATTCGTGATTCGGAATCTGTTTGAGATCCAGCGGCATCCAGAGCTCAGTTCGCTGGCCCCTCAGCATGGGTGCTTGTGCTATCATGGAAACAT
>JASFFJ010000347.1:0-8264 GCA_050124355.1 Desulfobacterales bacterium
AAGGCGTGTGGCGACCGATTCGTCGAGGGTGAGGTTGAAGGGATTACACGTGTTTTGCTACTGGGTATGGCACTTATTTGCAGCTACTTGAATTGTTAGCAAGCATTGCTCCGTCATATTTTAGATTTCCTCATCTCTTACGGTGGTCAGTAAGAAGTCCAGCATGGCTTTGCACGACGGTGAGGCGATCCGCAATTTATTGCGGATCAGGAAAAAATTTCGTGACATCGAAAGTCCCTGGAGCCTTATGCCTGTGAGGAGTCCAGCTCTCATTTCCGTATCGATGGCTCTTGATGAGAGGATGGATAGGCCCAGACCCGATTTGATACCCTCCTTGACCGCCGTCGATGAACCGAAGCGGGCGGAGACCTGAAGGGCTTCGGTACCGTCCACGCCGGATTGATATAGATAGGCCTCCAGGATCTTCAAGGTTCCAGAGCCCTTTTCCCGCATTATGAAAGGTGTTTGCTGAAGCTCATCGATTGATACAGACGTTCGTCCTGCCCACATGTGCCCGGCAGGCACGACGAGTACCAGCTCGTCCGCCCACAGTTTTTGACATATTAAGTTCGCATGGTGACTTTTGGATCCGATAACGCCGATCTCAAGTTCACCCGCCAGGACGCGATTTTCAATCTCATTGCTGTCTGCGATAGTAAGATTGACCGATAAGTGCGGATATTTTTGGTTGAATCTACTAATGAGATCCGGAAGAATATATTCACCGGGGATGGTGCTGCCGCCCATGGAAATTTCTCCCTGTTCCAGTCCGAGGAAACTTTCTATTTCCAACTTGGCCGTCTCTTTCATCTCCAGAAGAAGGGTAGCGTGTTTGTGCAGAAGTTCGCCGGCAGCCGTGGGAATCACTTTTCTACCCAGGCGGTCGAGCAATCGGACGCCAATCTTTCTTTCAAGCGAGGCAATCCTTTCACTCACCGATGCCTGAGCAAGAAAGACCGCCTCGGCAGCCTTTGAGAAGCTTTCCAATTCGACTACCTTGCAAAAAATTTCAAGCTCACGAAAACTGAAATCTATGGTTTGCATTTTCAGATGATACCCTATCCGGCTATCCAGATTTATTCCCGACAGCGATCTTTGCTGAAATTGAAAAATGCTTTATTTTACTTGCTAATATCGGGAGGATAATGATATCAAGCCCCGCGTTGTATCGGTATGGTGAAATATTCATAATGGGGAGCCGTAACGTTTATTTAATTTTTTATACCTCAAGAGGACATACGATTGGGTCAAGCGTTCCTGACACCCGAAACCTGATACCAGTTTAGCGGCGTAATTATGGCATAAAAGAATTAGTCAATATGCATCAAGCTACAGGTGAAATTCACCACCTCGACCCTATCCTAAAAGACTATCTGGAGTCAATCGTTGGCAAGCGAAAACCATCGTAGCATGATATTAGGGGTCGCCGCAGCCGTCGGTGTCCTCTTTTTCTGGTCGGGCTGGATCGTCATCAGTCGGCTCGGCGTGACCAGCCACCTGACCGTTTACGATGTCACCGGGCTCCGTTACAGTATCGGGGCAGCAGTGGCCCTACCGTATATTACCTGGCGACGGGCCTGGCGGGGCCTAACCCCGGGCCGAATATTGATCCTAACCCTGACCTCCGGCGTGCCCTACGCGCTGCTGTCCTATTTCGGATTGACCTACGCACCAGCGGCCCACGGCGGGGTGTTCCTGAACGGTTGCCTGCCTATTTTCACCACTCTCTTCGGCTGGTTGTGGCTTGGTCAGAAAGGCCGATTTTCTCAGATTGTCGGCTTGGGCATCATCCTGATCGGCGTCACCCTGGTCGGTTATGAGGGATTCGTATCTCCAGGCGGCGCTATGACGTGGTTGGGCGACCTTCTGTTCCTGGCTGCGATCGCCCTATTCGCCGTGTTTATGGTCGTCAACCGGGTCTGGACCATAACTCCCGGACAGGTTATCTTTGCAGTGACCATTGTCAGCGCTGTCTTCTATATCCCGGTCTGGATTCTGTGGCTGGACAGCAACCTGAGCGTCGCGCCTGCATCAGAAATTCTGCTCCAGGGCGCTTACCAAGGTCTGGTTCCGGGTGTGCTGGGCATATCCTGCCTCAACGTTGCTGTCCGACATATCGGCGCCCGTGTGACGTCTGTGTTTCTTTCGGCCGTACCGGTTGTAGCGGCCCTGGCGGCCATTCCAATTCTGCAAGAGATGCCGGGCCTACCGGCCTGGATCGGTATGGTCACCGTCACCATCGGGATTTTGCTGGCCTTGGGTATCGTCGGCCTCGATCAAAAGGCGCCCGCCGCCTGTGAATGACATTCTTTTATTTGTTGGCATCTTTTAGTTTAATTTTTTCTAAACCTGATAGAGACCAAGCCATCGTATAACGATGTCGTGAAAATATGTATTCACCCGATATGACAGCTAACACTTTCCCTGATGCTAAATCAATAACCGGTCCCCCACTCCATCCTTCTTGAGATTCTGCGCTGATAAAATATAAATATGCGGTTCCTGAGCTGTGATTGATCTTTTCTATTTTGCCAATGGAATATTTAACTGAGTAAAAGCCACTGTTTTTATAAAAATTAGTACCCATCAAAAGAACATCTTGCCCTATTTTTGCAGTTTTACCTGTTGAAAAAAAAGGAGTCGGGTGATTTTTCTTTATCTTATAGTAGCCAACATCCCATTTTAATACAGTTTTATCTATAAGTTTATTATTTACTTCATTTATATTTAAAATGGTCACTTTATCATTCTCTTGCCAATGAGAATTAACGCGCGTGCACAGGTATTTAGAGGTGGCGTTGCCATAAACATCAATATTGCGAGCAAATGCTATTTTACTTTGATCTGCCGCGTGCCTGGCTGTTACTAAAAAATTGCTATTTATCATGAATGCAGTAGCAGGTTTTAAATTTATTGCTTTAAACCGTTTACCGTTAGAAAGATCAATTTGCTTTTGCGGAAGAATGTTATATACACATTGTAAATACTTGGATATTGTTGAGGGCGTGTTTTCGGTGAATGTTTTTATTTCCCCTCCAAAGACGCTTCCAATAAAAAGAAAATAAGCCGGAATAATATATAAAATTGATCTCATTTTTTTCCGCAAGTCAAGGTGGTGCAAAACAGCTACATTTCGTTGATTGGCTATCAGAATCAGGGCTATGCGTTTCTCCCCATGTACTAACAAACCGAAAAAAACTTTGATCTCGGACCGTATATCTTAAGCGGACACACCACGGCGACCGATAATCCTTTTTGATGATAATTCTCCCAGAAGATTTCTACCTCTGCGTGCTGAACGTCTCGACGGTGAAAGTAGATATCAACGACTCATCCCTCCGAAATCACTTTCCTCAGATTATCCCCGTTGGTTTTCCACCAGTTGAACAAAATAGAGAGGTCGGCAGCGATGCTAAAATGACGGACACCGAGGTCAAGATAATATTTGGCCTCATCGACGCTGTTGATCTCGGCCCGTGGCGGCACCCCCAATTTGAGTGCCGTTTCAAAGACCCTGCGTTCGACAGCTTTTACCTCCGGTGAGTTGCGGGCACCCGCCAGTCCAATGCTCATTGAGTAGTCCGCTGGTCCCCATTGAATCATATCGACGCCATCGACCGAAAGGATTTCTTCCAATCGTTCGACCGCTGGTTTTTTTTCAATCATAATCATCACGACAACATCTCTCAGGGCCTGCACATAATCGGCCGACCCACCGTAATCCATATACGCAAATCGTCGCATGCCGACACCATGTGTACCGCCGTCCTCCGGTGTTTCAGGACGCACAATGCCTACACATCGGCGCGCATCATCAATTGTCCGGCAATCGGCAAACAAGATACCTTGAAAACCGGCCCCGATTCCCCGCTGGGCGAGAAACCCCTGTAGCTCCTGATCGACCTTGATGATGGCGGACATGTCATACAGCTCGGCTGCCCGGCAAAAGTTATCCAGGGCATACAAATCAAAGGGGGCATATTCGGCCAAAAACTCAACGTAGTCAAACATTCCGGTGTGGCCGATGGCCTCCACCACCGAGGGCCAGGTGCTGTGAACCCGGGTGCCGATGGATGGCTTATTCTCCCGCAGTAGCTCGCGAAGTTTATTGGTTCGCATTTATTTGATCTCCCATATTGATATAGCCGCAAAAAGGCACAATAAGCACAAAAATTAAATTTCAGATTTTGTAATTTCAGAGGGTTACAACGAATATGAATCGGAATTCCAACTTTTTATGAGTCCATTAAAATCATGGTATTTCACAAATCATTTCTATACTGACTATTTTCATTTAGGTAAACCAGGACAGCAAGCAGTTAGACGGTTTTATGGGGCTAACCCAACTTCTGAATCAGTTCGATGGTAATATCTTCAGGCCCTCGAAAAAAGGCAATTCTCAGATCGGGGATGTCTTTGGGCGCCATGAAAAAATTAAATCCTCTCTTTTTTAAATCCTCATAAGCGGCATCGATATCTTCTACTTGTAGACCAATGTGGTCGTATCCGAATCTTGACTGGGATGCATCTCCCACCATGACTTCATCTTCCCGATCTACCCTCAGATTGACGGTGGTTCCCTGAAGATCGAGTGAGGCGCCGTCGGCCGTCCCGAATTTCTTTCGGGCAACGAGCGTTGCCTCCAATGCATCCGTAAAAAAATTGATCATGCCCTCCAGGTCTTTGCATATCAGATGAACGTGGTGAAACCGGTAAGTCATTGCGTACCTCCTGTGGCGTTATTTCTTATAGTTTTAAATCAAAAAAACAGGTAATAATATATAAGAGCAATGGCAAACCATGCTCCAGGTAGCAGGCTGTTGCAAACAAATGGTTTATCACTATCGACGCCGAATCTTCTCCAGCGAGTCGGTCCACTTCATACGGTGCGTTGGCAAGCAGCGTATGGTATTGCCACATTTCTTGTGTAGGAATGATAGTGAACCCATAAATCACATTCCAACGTGTGCGATCAATATTGTTATTTTCCCAATTCCTCCTTAATAGCCAGTCCGATCTTCTCTAATGTTAACGGCTTTTTAATATATTTGCCTGCACCTAATTTTTGGATTACCTTCACCTCATCAGTTTCAGCGAACCCACTGACGACGATCGCTTTTTGATTCGGTTGAAACTCTATTATTCTTTCGTATGTCTCGTGGCCGCTAATACCCGGATCCATAATCATATCGAGCAGCAATAAATCGAACGACTTTTCTTTCAGATAGGCAACTGCCTCCTGCCCACTGGAAACGGCTTTTGCCCTATAGCCAAGTGTTTCCAGCATCTTACAAGATATCTCTCTTTGGCTTTCGACATCATCAATAACCAAAATCGTCTCCCCGTTTCCTTTGTAATCCTCGATGGGTATTAACAAATCCCTATCCGCTAACTCATCTCTCGTTGTTGGAAAGTATAACTCAAATGTCGTACCGCTCTCGTCACTGACCACATCGATGTATCCCCTGTGATCTTGTACGGTATTCCATACGACGGCCAGACCTAAGCCGGTGCCACTTCTGCCCATGACTTTCTTTGTATAGAACGGTTCAAATATCCTCTCGAGGTCATCCGATGATATTCCCGAACCGTTGTCTGATACGGATAGAACAACATATTCACCGGTGTTTACGAAATCATATCCCCTTTGCGGTCTGTCTAAATAGCGGTTCATGGTTGATATAATGACATTGCCACTATCCTCGATGGCTTCCGAGGCGTTTGACACCAGGTTCATCACGACCTTTCTGATATGAACCTGCGAACCGTCTATATGAAGCAAGTCCGTATCGAGGCAGGTATTCACCATAACTGTCGGATGAAAGTGTTCAAGTTTCTCATATTCCGGAGAATTCAAATAGTCACGGACGATATCATTCAGATTCAACGGCTCTTTTGGCGTTGCTACCCCTCTTGCCATGGTTAACAGATCTTGGACAATGGCGGCCGCTCTGTGTCCGGACTCATTGATGGTCTCAATAGGTTTTCTGAATTTGCTGTATTCAGGTAAATCCATTAAAATTAATTCCGGATAGCTAACAATTCCTGAAAGTACGTTATTCAGGTCGTGGGCGACGCCACCTGCCAAAATCCCAAGGGATTCCATTTTCTGGGATCGCTGGAGTTTGTCCTGGAGGCTTTCCTTTTCATGCTCTGCTCGTACACGCTCACTTATATCCAATACGATGCCCTCGTAATGGGTAATATCTCCGTTTTCATCTCTTCGGATGTATGTCATGTCATCAACCCATTTTATTTCTCCATTCTTTGTAACTACTCGATATGGTTCATGGGCGAATTCTTCTCTGCCTTCTTCTGCACTGAATAATGCAACTTCTTTTCCCACTCTTTCCAGGTCATGAAGATGAACGACCCCTGCATAAGCAAGCTTGCCAGACGTAAAATCTTCTGCCTGGTATCCGAATAATTCCTTGACATTATCTGAAACAAATTCTACCGGCCAGCCCTCGGCGTTTTTCCAAAGAAACGCAACGGCCTTACTCCTGTTAATGATACGGTAGGCTTCCTGCAGGGCCATTTCTGTTCGCATTTGATTCGTAACGTCTTCTCCTGAACTCAGGGTACCAACAATATTGCCTTTATCATCTGTCAAAATTGTATTTTGCCAAGCGATAATCCTCTCTTCGTCGAATTTCGTTACGACGGTATTTTCATAGTACTCAATTGGATCAATCTCTCCGTCCATCAACCTGTTAAAAACCGTTTTGGTCTGATCCTTAATACTATCCGGCAGAAAGTTATCGAACCAATTCTTGCCGATGATCTCATTTTGCTCATAGCCGAGGACCGCACGCCCTTTCTGGTTTACGAGGGTCACCTCTCCCTTGGCATCTATCGCTACAAACATGACGCCTGCGATATCAAGAAGCTTCTGAGCCCAGTTTCTCTCTTGCCGCAGGGCCTCCTCTACCTGTTTGCGCTCCGTGATATCCGTGCCGATGGACTGATACCCGACGGTCCTGCCTTGGTCATCGAACAGCGCGCGATTCGTCCAGCTTTGCCAGCGTATCTCATCGTTTGGCGCTATCACCCTGTGTTCGTGGGCTTGCGTGGGAGCGTCGTACTTGAGGGCTGAGATGTTGTCCATCACGGCACTCCGTTCCGATTCCGGAATCAACGATAGGAAATTCGTACCGACCAACTCTTCGACGGTTTTGCCAAAGTAATTACAGTAGGCTTTATTGACAAAGGTTATTTCGCCGTCCGGTAAATAGCTGCAGATCAGCCCTGGCATGTCCTCTACCACCGCGCGGTATCGATCCTCGGTCTCCCGTAGAGCCTTCTCAGCCCTTTTAAATTTATGTTCTACATTCTCTAATCTCTGAATCCTTTTCTCTAGGTCTTCATAGGTTGGTTTTTCAGTCATAAAAAGATTCTCCGATTTTAGAAAATGAGATTAATCCTGAACTACAGGCAATCAGCGACCACGAGTCGAGCCGGGGTTATGAGGAAGGCTCCAGGAAAGGGCTGGGGCCATGCTCCGCTGTTGATCGCTGATTTCAGGGCTCCTGACCCCAATTGGAAAACTTCTCGGGAGGCCCTGATCTCTAAAAGACCTACAAAATTTGTAGTAAAAATAAGCGTAAATTTACGACACATCAGTAGTTATGAATTTGTAATTGCAAGATTCCATCGCCGCTGACAGATGGCGACCTTCACACCTGCTTTTTCGCCAGCAGCACTCTTTCGATAAAGCGATCGATGCCTCCGTCCAGCACATCGCTGACATTGCCCACATCCAGGTTGATGCGGTGATCCTTTACCATCTGATAGGGATGCAGAACGTATGAGCGGATTTGGCTGCCCCAGGCGATATCTTCCTTACTATCGTGCAACTCCTGCAGTTTATCATCCTGTTTTTGTCTTTCCTGCTGGTAGAGGCGGGCTTTGAGCACCTTCATTGCCATATCTTTGTTACGGTGCTGAGATTTTTCCTGCTGGCATTGCGCAACGATGCCGCTGGGAAGATGGGTAATCCGGACGGCACTGCTGGTTTTGTTGACATGCTGCCCCCCGGCCCCACTGGCCCTGTAAACATCTATCCGCAAGTCCTTGTCATCGATGTCGATGACGATTTCGCTGTCGAGTTCCGGGTAGACAAATACCGATGCAAAGGATGTGTGTCGTTTACCGCTGGCATTAAAAGGGGAAATTCTTACCAAACGATGGACACCGGTTTCAGATTTCAGGTATCCGAAGGCATTTTGACCACCCGCCGTGAAGGTGACACTTTTTATGCCGGC
>JASFFJ010000348.1:0-8251 GCA_050124355.1 Desulfobacterales bacterium
GATCTATAATTAGCGGATTTCGAATAAATTCAGAGGTCTGCTGGAAATCGATAAAGGTATGTTTCAACAAAGCGATTTGGCGTTCGGTTAATCCTGTCATTTGAAACCCCCGATGGATTGTCGGAATGGAAATCTAATTTCGGGTTATAATTGCATTTTTGCCAACAGCTCTGCACCCGGCTTCTGACCTGCCAGCTGTCCACCATCAATGACAAAGACCTGCCCCGTAATAAATGATGCCGCATCACTGGCAAGAAATAAAAACATGGGGGCGACATCTTCGACCCTACCATGGCGGTTCAAAGGGATATAGCGCTCAACGAAATTTTCTACAAATTCGGGCGGGTCTATCTCAGCCGACATCGGTGTAACCAGATATCCCGGGCATACGGCATTCACCCGAATGCCGATATGGGCAAGTTCTAACGCCATGGTGCGGGTCAGCATGATGATACCGCCCTTGGTGGCATCATAGTGGGCATATCCGAATTCACCGGCCAACCCATTTTTGCTGGACATATTAATGACCACCCCTTTTTTCCTGGGGGCCATCTTTCGGCAGACTGCCTGGGCAACCAAAAATATCCCGGTAAGGTTGACATCGATTATCTTTTTCCACTCTGCTTCGTCGATTTGCAGAAAAGGCGTTTCATAGGCAATACCGGCGTTGTTAACCAAAATATCAATGGGTGCAATTTCTTCGGCGGCGTCCACCGCTTCAGATACATCTGACCGTCGGGATACATCCACGAGATGTGGATGCACTTGGACTTGCGCTTTTTTTAATTTGGCTGTGGCATCAATCAACAAATCTTCAGCATTGTCGAATATGGTAATCCGTGCACCTTGCTGTCCAAATTGTCGCGCGATTTCAAAACCGATGCCCCTCCCGCCACCCGTGATGATTACGTGTTTTTCTGAGAATTGATCATCCATATTGCCTCCTTTACTGAAGCCCTTCGATTTTTACAATGTTAGGGTGAATTTTGCGAGAATAAGAAGTTCTTCCGATGCCTAGGCTCCTGAACTCGAATTGTGTGTCATCGCTCATCTGCTGTCTTACTAAATCACTGGGAGGCAGACAAGAAGTAGTTGTTAATTTTTTCGAGTCATTGATGTCCTGGTATTTGACATTTGGTTCCTAAACCTAGGTATCTAGATGCCCATATACCCTTGACACATAATGGGTCTTGCCTTGTACTTTCACATAGAAAAATGGGATTTTAATCATTCAATCAAACCTTGCAGCGTCCAGTGGTCTCACGTGATCGTGTTGATCAGACTGGCTTCCGTCGCCTTTTTGCGCCACTATCTGGCAGCAGATTGGTGAGCGCACGACAGGGGTGACCATGAAGTTTGACATCGCTCCCAGACTATCTGTGGCCCACCGGTGCCTATGAGCTCGAGCTGATGGGCTGGCGCAGCAAGCCATTCGACCCCTCCAGGCCCGCCATCCTGGGCGCCCACCGTTTTGAAGTCACACCGGATACGGCCAGCGGCCTCACCTACTGGCGTAAGGCATCGGAGCGCGACTATGAACTGTTGAACGACCCCCACGACGCCGTCGGCATCCCCCTCGAGGTGAGCCGCCACTGAGCACACCCCGCCAAGTAGCGTAAGGCGCAGAACAATTCCGCATCCATCAGCAACATCAACCTCTTTCATGTCTTAGTACACGGACGCCTCAACAGGGCGCATCAGGCTCTGCGTGTCTGGATTCGCCCCGTTCTGGCCACGCCGTCCGATTTGCACCAAAAGCTCGCCCTCATTGGTGAACTTCAGCAGGATGTCGCTGCCCGCTGCTACCGCCAATCCGGAAATGCTCCCGGTGATAATGATAAGATTTCGTTTTTTGAGTGTGAATCAAGCAAAACACCAACGTTGATAGGGTTGTGTGATAGCCGGGGATAAGCAACAACTCATTGATCATTCGACGATTTTGATATAGCATAGATAGAAACTGTCGATCCGGGTACTTACCGTCGGCTCGGATCGTGTTCAGTCGATCCTGCACCGTCTGCAAAATAAAAACGCCTGGAATTTCAGTGCAGATAATATTTCGAACCAGTCACGGGGGATAAGGCCGTGTGGCTGGAGGGAGCATCACAGAAGACTTTTTTCTTTGCACCAATCAAGCACCCGCTCGGTCTCTAACTTTTTGTACAGCCCTGACCCTGCTTACCGGAAAATTGCGGGTGCTGGTTGTGAGAATCTCAAGATAAGGCTACCATAACATGAATCGCGATACCGCCAATAAATCCGCCCTTCTTTTGCTGGTTTTGTTTATTTCCGTCGTCTTTTTAGGCATGATTCGTTCTTTTTTAATGGCAATTTTTCTGGCCGGCATCTTCTCAGCACTGGCGCGGCCCCTGTACAAGCGTTTTGAACGCTGGTACGGCGGACGTCGTGCCCTGGCATCAATGAGCACGCTGGTTGTGATTGTCATTATCGTCATCCTGCCGCTCGGCGTTTTGATGGGAATCGTGACCGCCCAGGCGATCAAAGTCGGCCAAACCGTCACCCCCTGGGTCCAGGAACAAATTGCCCAACCCGGAGAGTTTCAAAAACTTCTGAGTTCTCTTCCCTTCTTTGACAAGATTGCGCCATACAGTGAGACGATCTGGCGCAAAGCCGGTGAATTAATCGGAACCATCAGTCAATTTCTGATCGGCAGCCTTTCCACGGCAACCAAGGGTGCGGTCAATTTTCTATTCATGACATTTGCACTGCTGTATACGATGTTCTTCTTCCTGATGGATGGCGACAAGCTGATATACAAAATTCTCTATTACTTGCCCATGGATGATGAAGATGAGCAACGCATGCTGGAGAAATTTACTTCCGTCACACGGGCCACCCTGAAGGGCACGGCCGTCATCGGCTTATTGCAAGGTACCTTGGCCGGCCTGGCTTTTTGGGTGGTCGGCATTCCCAGTTCCGTGTTCTGGGGAACCATTATGGCAGTACTTTCCATCATACCCGGTATCGGCACCGCTCTGGTCTGGGTGCCGGCGGTCATCATTTTGGCAGCGGGTGGAAATTATGTGAAAGCCGGCGGCCTGTGCCTTTTCTGTGCGTTGGTTGTCGGCAGCATCGACAACCTGCTTCGTCCGGTTCTGGTCGGCAAAGACACCCAAATGCACGAATTAATGATTTTCTTTGGCACCCTGGGCGGCATTATCATGTTCGGGGTCATGGGAATGATTATCGGGCCCATTGTGGCCGCGCTGTTTGTCACGATTTGGGAAATTTACGGTGTGGCGTTCAAAGGCATTTTGCCGAAGGTTGGAAGCGCCCCGACCACAATTCTTGCGAATAAAGATCCAAGCCCCGAGGATCAGGCCGATTTAAATCTTTCTGAATAACAACATGATGTGCCGGATGCGATGATAAAACAATCTATATATCTTTTAATGCTCTGCCATTTATTCTTATCCTGCCAGGTGCTCCGAACGACCTATAATGTTACCGAGGGAACTGTCAAAGCCACCTACAACGTAGCGAAATTTACCGCAAAATCGGCCTACGGAGCCGGCAAGCTTATCTATATTGTGGGTGGCTTTACATTCAAGGTCGTGGCCGCGCCGCTTAGCTGGCCCCTGACGCGGCAGGAGATCGAAACCATTGACGGACTGCCGCCCAAAGAGGCCATCCGCCAGGGCAAGGTAAAAAAATCGCCCTATGTCGTCAAGGGAAAAAGGTATGTACCCATGTCGGTGGAGCAGGCTCGCGACTATCGCGAAACCGGTATCGCGTCGTGGTACGGGTATGAAACATACCGCCAGAAAGATGGTCACATGACCGCTAACGGTGAGGCGTTTGATCCGAACGGGCTCAACGCGGCCCATAAATATTTACCGTTGCCGACTTTTGTTAAAGTAACCAATCTTGAAAATCGTCGGAGCATTATCCTGCGGGTTAATGATCGTGGCCCTTTTGTTGAAGGACGAATTATTGACCTGAGCGCCGGGGCTGCCCGCAAACTGGGGTTTTACGACAAGGGTACCGCCCAGGTCAGGGTAGAGACATATGAGGGGAAAGGTTAGGAAAAAGACGAGCCGCCGATGGAGACTTGTTTCATCTTCAAAAAGGCATCCAGGCCCTCGGTCCCGAGCTCGCCTCCCTAATCGCTTTGTTTGAACCCGCCGAAAGGGCAATTGCTCATTTTTGGCGCGCCGTCGTTAATTCCGAGCGTTCCGGCTTCGATCGACTCGGCCAGCCGGTAAAATCGATTGAGGTTGCTTGTAAAGGCATCGGCCGAAAGGCTGTACCCGCTCATGTTGGCCCTCTCTCTTTTAATTGGTTCTTTATAGTTAGCTTGGCCCGTACCCAAGACCGCTTTGAAAGGCTCTAGGAGGTAAAACGTTGCAAAAACAAAAAGTGCTGTACGCCGACAGCTCGTTTACAGATCTTAGTGATTTGGATAAAGCCCTGGAAGCCATCGACGTTGAACTGGTTGTTGGCAACTGCCAAACCCAGGCAGACGTCATTGCCCAGGGAGCGGATGCGGCCGTGATTGTCACTGAGCTGATTTTACTGAACGAAGCGGTATTCAAGGCCTGTCCTGCATTAAAACTCGTGTACACCAACAACGTGGGTACGGACCGTATCGATATTTCGGCTGCCACCCGCTATGGCATCAGGGTTTGCAACAATCCGGACTATAATTTCCGCGAAGTCGCCGAGCACACCATCGCCCTCTTGTTGAGTTTAATTCGCAAGATTCCTCTCTCCGATATGTACGTTCGCGCAGGCGGCTATGACTACAACCGGTTGCTCCCCATCAAACGATTTGAGAACAGCACCGTGGGACTGCTGGGCTTTGGCCGCATCGCCCGCGCCGTGGCGTGCAAACTGAAAGGATTCGAGGTCAAGACTCTGTTTTACGATCCCTTTGTAAAGAATACTGACATTGGACAGGCCCAAAAGGTGAATCTGGAGACACTGCTCACAACTTGCGACTATCTGTGCCTGCATGCCCCTCTGACGAGAGAGACGCAAAATATTGTAAACACCGATTCCTTGGCCTTGATGAAACCCGGCGCCGCGTTGGTCAACGCCGCCCGCGGTGAACTGATCGACACGCCGGCCCTGGTGGAAGCACTCATATCCGGTCGCCTTAGTGGTGCCGCACTGGACGTGGTGGCGGATCATACGACTCTGGGACCGGAACACCCGTTATGCCGCATGGACAACGTCATCCTGACGCCCCATTCGGCATGGCTGTCTGAAGAAGCCTTTAACCAATGTAAAAACGATCTGACCGCCGAACTGGTTCGTTTTTTCACCCACCAACCGTTAAAAGCCTCTTTAAATCTGGAGATTCTGGACAAACCATCAAACTAAGGAGGAGCATATGAAAACAATTCAAGAATTGGAGCGCTTATTCGATGAAGGAAAATTGACCCGGCGTGAATTCATATCTCGGGTCTCTGCACTGGGTGCTGCTGCCACCCTCTCCCCTGTTTTATTTACCCGTCACGCCAAGGCTGCAGCGCCCCAAAAGGGGGGGAAGTTGAGAATCGGCGCTCCTGGTGGCGCAACATCCGACAACCTCGATCCGAGTACGCTTCTCGCCCTGATTCCCTTTCTCTGCAATCAGGCCTTAAGAAGCAATTTGGTGGAGATCGACGCTGACATGAAGCCAATTCCCGAACTAGCCGAAAGCTTCGAGCCGTCCCCGGATGCCACTCGATGGGTCTTTAAGCTGCGCCGGGATGTCGAGTTTCACAACGGCAAAACCATGACTGCCGAAGACGTGATCGAATCGCTCAATTATCATCGCGGCGAAACCAAATCAGCGGCCAAAGGAATCATGGTGCCGGTCAAAGATATTAAGTCCGACGGCAAGCATACTGTGATCATTGACCTGAACGAGGGCAATGCTGACTTTCCGTTCATCATCAGCGAATACCATCTGACCATTTTTCCGGCCGGCACCAAGGGCAAGGATTTCGATCTGGGGATCGGCACCGGTCCCTTCAAACTGAAGGAGTTTAACCCCGGGGTCCGCTTTTTTGCTGAGCGTAACCCCAATTACTTCCGTGAAGGGCGGCCGTATTTTGATGAGTACGAGCTCTTAACGATCAACGATCTCAATTCCCGCACAAATGCCCTTAAAAGCGGTCAGGTCGATTTCATCAGCCGCTGTGACACCAAAACTTTCAAGCTGCTCAAGCGCCTGCCCGGCATCGTGGCGGCGGATATCGAATCAGCGCGGCATTTTACTTTCCCCATGTTGACCACGATCAAACCATACGACAACAACGACGCTCGCCTGGGACTCAAGTACATGTTCGACCGTGACCAATTGGTCTCCCATATTCTGATGGGTTACGGATATGCGGGCAACGACCATCCCATCGCACGCACCAACCGCTACTATGCCAAAGAAATTCCGATTCGGGCGTACGATCCGGAAAAGGCTAAGTTTCATTTGAAAAAGGCTGGACTGCTGAACCACACCTTCAAGCTGTTTGCTGCCGAGGTCGCCTTTCAAGGTGCCATGGATGCAGCGGTGCTGATTAAGGAACAGGCTGCCAAAGCGGGAGTCAAGATCGACGTGGTGCGCGAGCCTGACGACGGGTACTGGAGCAACGTATGGATGAAAAAAGGATGGTGTATGAGCTATTGGAGCGGCAGGCCTACGGAGGACTGGATGTTCACATCTGTCTATTCGGCCGATGCCAACTGGAACGAGGCGCTTTGGAAGCACCCGCGTTTCAACGAACTGCTGATCAAGGCGCGCCAGGAGCTCGACGGCGCTAAGCGACGCGAAATGTACATCGAAATGCAGCGCATCGTGCGCGACGAAGGCGCATCGGTGATCCCGATGTTCGCCAACTACCTGGAGGCCTATAGCGACAAGCTCGACCACGGAAAGGTCTCTTCACTTTGGGAACTCGACGGCTACCGTCTGGCCGAACGCTGGTGGTTTAAATCCTAAACGATGCTGACCGCCTGTTCAGCGATCCATATTCTTCTATTCAAAAAGGGGCTTTTATTAGAGCCCCTTTTCCTACATCACCTTTTGGAAAAACGGCCGCATTAGCAAGAAACGGTACAGCGATAAAAATGCCTCACGGATTCCAACCACAGGAAATGCCGGACGGTTCTAAAGTGATCCGCAACCAACATAGCGACATTGCCATGCAAATGTCCGCAGACAATGGCTTCTTTTTCACTCTACGCGAGCCAGCAGACTTGCCACCTTCTCCTGCAGCAAGGGGCGTTGACTTTTTCCGGTGAAATCGGTTGGCCGATTTGCAGCTCGACGCGTGACCAAAGTATATTTTGACGCAACTTTTGTCCCAGTTGCCGGTGTATGCGACTGAACAGACTGCCCCACAAACCCTGCAGGGCTGTGGGAATCACCGGCACCGGATCACGCTGAATGATACGTTCGATGCCATTGCGAAAGGGGTTCAGATTACCATCGTGCGTTAATTGTCCTTTGCAAACAGCGAAATACCGAAAGAGCCTATCGGCGCAAGGCCCAGCTCCAAATGATAGAAACTGAGCTTTTCGCAAAAAATGGAGCCAATGCCGACACCCAGCGAGAACAGCGCCAGAAAAAGTGTCACCAAATGTTCATTGGCATTCAGCGTTTGTTTGCAGTAGGCGGGAAGGATGGACAACACCACCGCACCCACCAACCAGAACCAGGAGATGCCCAGAATGGAGAGAAAAACCGAACGGGTCCGGCGGCAGATACGCAGGATGTCAGCGGTGCTCTTGAAAATATTGAGCTGAAGCGGCTGGGCCTGAGCGATGGGCGGCAAGTAAGGATCACCAGGGCATTCTTAAATAGGTTGTCATTGAAAGCCCCGCAGAACCGGGTCCAAAACAGCGGTCCAAAGCGCCGCTGCATCAGGAGTTGTGCACCGCCAATTTTTTGGGTGGATTGAGTTTTCATGTTCCTACCTTTTGAATCACTTCAAGCGCCACATCCAGGGTCTTGCCCTTGAACCTGACCTTCAACGCCGCTGCCAGCATCTCCGGGCTGATTATTTTGCCAAGTTGGGCCATGACACCCAATGAGGCCAGGGCCCAGTCCGGTTTTTTTATTCCGCTGGATTTGAAATTCATCGGGTGGATGCGGGCGCTGCAGTCCGGTATTTCAACGCCGTCCGCCTGCAAGACCAGGGCCTTGCTGTCAAGCTGCTTAAACAGGTTTTTGCGGCGATCGACGCCTTCGCGGGCCAGCGCGATGACAACTCCCGGTTGTTGAATACCGGTGTAGTCGATTTCT
>JASFFJ010000349.1:0-8231 GCA_050124355.1 Desulfobacterales bacterium
TCGGCCATAGACCCGAGTCATCTGATGCTGGGCATATCGGGTAACGCGTTGGAGCAACTTCATGCGCATATATTGGACATGGCCAAGCCGATCGCAATTCTCAACAAACAAAATACCAACCTATAAAGGGCTCGACCATAAAATACCGTTACCAAAGACGGGCACCTTTCGGTGTTTCCAAGTAGATAATGAAGTCAAAATGGTAGTATTTACCCATAATAATTATCCCAATATTTTATGATTGAGTTACACTAAACTGGTGTTACATTTCAAATGAAAACATGATAAACAACAAATAAATAAATGGGGAGGTAAATTATGGATTTTAACACTGAATATGCAAATTATTTGGATAAAGAGGGATTGAAAGCCATCCAGGCGTTGGAGAAAGAGACGGGTAAAATAATCATGGCTTATCCCACTCCGCCGGTGGCCTCCAATTTATCGGATGAGCAACTTGATAAAATCAGGAAATTGGAAAAAAAATTGTGTGTCAGATTGGTTGCCTACGAGACGCATTAGTATTCCACTCGTTGCAATAATATTTGGTTGCGTCTGATTTAGCGCAGGACTAATCTCACATGCTATGCTAACAATTTTTTCGAATGATCCTTGATTTCATCTAAAAATATGTTTTTTCCGGCCAAAAAGCTCGCTTTTTGGCCGTTTTTATAAAAAAGGAAGGTCGGTAAACCACTGACGTTCAGCTCAATAAGTAGCTCCCGATTCGGACCTATCTCCATGTTAAAGAATTTGATTTTATCTGTCAGCTCCTCAGCAAAGGCCTCTACCTGAGGCTTTAATGCGCGACAGAAGCCTCAACCGACCCCCCAAATGACAACAACCACTGGAACGGTGCTTTCCAACACAGCAGACTTAAACCCAGCCGCATTCACTTCTTTCATAATGAATTATCCTTTCTGTCTCAATTCATAAGCCACCCCGGCCTGACGAGATGAGAACTTAAAATGTTCTACCGTTTCCGCGAGGGCATGCTCCATGGTTCAAATTTGATCGGTGCCGGTGGCTTATGAATTGAGATAAAAAAATTTTGATCATTTATTATATTACGGTTAATTGCTATATGCCTGCCGACCAACCATCACCAAATCCGACTGAAGCAAACAATATACTGCCAATAATGGGTGCTCGCCGCAAAAAACGCCGCGTATATGCGACTCTCAATCGCATGTCCGGATGGTTTGTGAGATTGTAACCAGTCATTTTACCTTAGCAGATGTTTAAACCATTTTACACCTAAATATTCCATGAAATTAATTTTCACCCGTTGGGCGAGCCGGAGGTTTACATATGCTGCATTGCTAAGGGTTCGAAGTAAAGAACTACGACGTCACCCTTAGACGCCTTGCCTATGAAAACCTCCGACTCGTGCAAAATCCAGATGACAACAGTGATTTTATAGGAGTCGTCGCACCGGACAATGTCAAAGTGAGGATCAGCGATCATCAGTAGAGCTGGGGGTATGAGGTAGGCCCCTCAAAGTGGCCGTAGAGACATGCTCTGCTGGTGATCGCTGATTTTAACTCCCTTCATAAGCCACCGGCATTGTTCAACTTTAGATCCATTAGCCGCGATCACCCGTTAACGGTAGAACCTTTTCAATTCTCACCGTCAGATACGGTGGCTTATGAAGGGAGTTACCCAGACGGTTTTTACTTGACATATGCTGCGACTTTAACATATCCTAATTTCGATCAATATCGCCCCTACGACCCGTGACGCTTTCATCTGAATTGTGCTCTCGCGACTGATTTTTCCTGTTACTTATACTATCTGATCGGCCTTTTCTTTTAACATTGTCTCATTCACTGGGGAAAACTTCCCATAATCTAATCTCTTCAAAGGAGGAAATCATGATTGTGAAAGTTACGATTAAAAGAAAAATCAAAGAGGGCAAGGCTCGCGAAGTGTTTGCTCTGCTGAACAAATTTCGTTCTGATGCCATGAATCAAAAAGGCTACATCAGCGGTGAAACACTGATCAACCATGATAATCCCAGGGAAATATTAGTGATTGCGATGTGGCAGGACATTGAGAATTGGCTCGCCTGGAAAGAAAATCCAGAACGGAAAGCCAACGAAACTCTACTGGAGAGGTGGTTGGAAGAACCGACTACTTATGAAAGTTATGTCTTCAGTACGCAATATGCTCAATTCGCCAAATAGATTCAATGGCTATGCTCTGTTTGTATTGAAAAGACAGAGCGCAGCCTCCGGCTCGGAGATGCATATAATGCCTACAGCTCGGAGAGCGATACCACAAATCTTCAATCATCAATCGTCAATTCCGGCTTGTCCGGGTTGGGGATTATAAGGAGCGAATATGAAACTCGAGATTTTGGGAAGCTGTCCGACATGTGAATCTCTGTTCTATGACCGCCTCCTGCAAACATTGAAAATGGCAGGCCTGGCAGATAAAGTTCAGGTTGAGCGAGTTAAAGATCCAGACTATTTTGTGAAATTGGGCATATTTGCGACACCGTCACTTGTTTTGGACGGTGAGGTCATATCCACTGGCAAATTGTTGATGCCGAATGAAATCTTGCGATTGGTGAAAGAAAAGGGAATAGGGTAGAATTGGGCGGGTGAAAATCAAATTTTCTTTCACGTGATTACGTTTAAAAAGCGATCCCAGCTGTATTCCTCGTTGATTTGGGATTTTAGAATTCGGATTTAGGGTATTCTGTCAATTTAAGAAAAATGATTGAGCAAGCCAACTTCGCCATAGTAGCCTTTGGCTATCAGGGCTACGACGGCCGGGAGTGATATAACAAATCCCTCCGGATTGTAGGGCGTTGTGGCCTATAGAGGCCGGAGGCCGCAATCTAAAATCCACAACTCTAATTGACAATATTACAAGTCAATACTTAAAAGTTTTTCAACCAGCATCAAATTGGTTTCACTGTTTTTCAGTGAAATCCGGATAAAATGATTCGAAAGACCTTTAAAATTCGAGCAATTTCTAATAAGTATGCGGTCCTCTAACAGCTTATGACAGACTTCATCGGCCCTATGCCGATTAACCAACTTGGCAAGCATAAAAGAAGTTGTGCTCTTAAAAAGCTTTATCCCTGCAGCGTTTTGGAGTCTTTCTGTAAACCGATTTTTTTCGCTCTCGATGAATTCCATGGTCTGATGGATGAAAAGGTTTACTTCAGACGTGTGTTTCATCAGATGTTGCACCCCGGCCTGGGCGAGGGCATTAACACTCCAAGGGAGTAGGTATCGTGCGAGTGATTCAATGATGTTTTTCGATGCGATCAGAAACCCGATCCGCAACCCGGAAATCCTGAAAATTTTTGACATTGAATTCAGAACGACAACGTTTGGCAAGCCACGGCCAATCATACTTTCATGATCGCCGGAAGTTACAAAGGGCAGGTAAGATTCGTCGATGACAAAAAAGGTATTTGGGTGGGCCCTGCAAAGTGATTCAATCTCAGCTCCCGTGCATAACGTACCGGTCGGATTATTGGGATTGCAGATAAAAACAGTATCAAATCCATTCACCTGCTCTTTTATCATATCCATATCCGGTTTGAACGACTGTGGTTCCTGGGTGATGAAATACTCGAAATGGATATTGTGTAGCCTGCAGGCATCCGCATAATCAGCGTAGGTCGGTCCGAGAATCAACGCGCTATTGGTTCCGAGAGCCGGCGGTATCGAGTAAATGAATTGTGTCGAACCGTTGCCGGCAAGTACCGTTGAGGGATCGATGCCGTAGCGATTGGCAAAAGAATGCACCAGTAAGGTCGAGTCGACTTCAGGCAATGCCGTGATGATATTTAAGTTGTCTTTGAGGAACTTTAGAAGACCGGGCGGAGGTCCCAGCGGGTTCACATTGCTGCTCATATCAATAATATCAGAAGGCAGACAGCCGAGTCTGTGTGCGATATTGTAGATATTGCCGCCATGGCCATTTAACATGTTACGTCTCCCAATATTAAAGGAATCTGAAAATTTTACGACATGTCAGTAGTTCTGAATTTTATATGGACTCCGTAAATTCCAGCATTGGTTCTGACTGATGATGGTAACGGCGATCGATCATAGGCTTAGGAGGTGTTACCTTTTTTTTCTGTTTTGCAATGATCAGTGTCCAATAATTTGGAGGCCGGATAGCAAATTCATTAAGGTCGCTGACGATCTCTTCTCCGGGAAGTCCACATTTTGAAATTCCGACACAGTCCTGGAATAAACCGGCTTCATCCACCGCACAGATGATATCTTTGACATTGCGGTATGCTTTCATAAGAACCACGTTTTCCGGCTTAATGGAAAATTGTCTCAGACGGTCCCCACCCTTGACACCCGAAGTGACCAGCAGCGACTCCTCACCTTCCACCAGCGGCGTGTTCAAGCGAGCAGCCGCAGCCTGGTATGAGGTGATACCGGGAATGCTTTCAATCTTTATATAGGGTGCCGAGGCCTTAATTTCGTTGAGAATATAGCCGAAGGTTGAATAGGTCATCGAATCCCCAACCGTTATAAAGGCTGCATCCTTGCCCTGTATCAACTCATTGATAATGGTGGCGGCATTTTCAGACCATGCCTTCCGGGTTTCTTCCTCATCTTTGGTCATCGGAAAAGAAAGCATCCGTATTGAAGACGTTTCCGGAATGTGAGGTTTGGCGATGTTCACAGCAAGGCTGTGGCTATTTTTGGTGGATGACGCCGCAAAAACGACTTGCACCCGGTTTAATATTTTTACTGACTTGAGCGTGATCAAATCGGGATCACCAGGTCCAACGCCGATGCCATATAGGGTTCCAATTTTTTTATTCATGATTCCCCCTTTCCGGTTGAAGTTAAAAATCAGCGGCCACCAGCAGAGGCGGCCCCGGCCCCTTCCAGGGAACATCCTCATACCCTCGACTCTTTTGGTGATCACTGATTTGTGGGCTTAATTCGCGATGAATCAACCTTTCACATGCATCGCAGCATTAATGATCCCGAACGGCTGTCATTTTTACCGCCCAAAAAAAATCCCCGACCCTAATGAATAGCGCCCGGGGATAAAGCCGTTTTCCGATCCCCCACAGCAGCAGTGAACGTACTCCTGTGATGTATGGATCTTATATCAGGCAGGTCTTCTGGCTTCCACACCCTTTTAGCGGCCTTCCCATCTCGCTTCAACGGAACAGTGGCACGTCGAATGCTAAAAGCGTTCCTCTTCTTTTATAATCGAAAAGGCGGGGTTACAGCGGCGGTCCCGCTCCCGATTTTCACGGGATTCCCTGTTAGGCTAAACAGCACCTGATACACAGAATCGATGTTATCTCCGGAGTATAAAATCCAGCGCCAATTTCGCAGGATAGGCAACTCCGGACATCTTGGCAATAAATTAAGTTTTCTTATACCAATTTGAGTTGTTAAAATCAACATAAATTTTGAACGGATTTTTCCATGACGGAAACTTCTTTCAACCTAATTCGTTATATCGTACTTTTATGGGTTTTCTTTCCAGAATCATGCTGTAGCAAAGGCAAAATTTGGTGACGATATCCTTCGATAACGGTGTCTGGTAATGTCTGAGCCGCTCTAGCCAACGACTGAGTCTTTGGCCACGGATATTATCAGGTTGAAGTAAAAAATCCCTCTTGATGTCTGCCCGCATCAACACAAAGAAGATCAGACAGGCAACGACGTAATGCTCCCATTGACTATTCAGATCTCCCCAGTAGATATCCCTACCCAAAACGCTAAGCCAGGCTTCATCGGATTCGGGGATATGCTCGATATGTTGATGGTGAAGGAGTTCTTTCCCCCAGGCTTGAATTAGTTGATCCAGCTTATGAATCATTTTTTCTTGATCAAAAAAATCATCCGGATCAAAAATGACCTCACGAATGTTCATATAGGATAGCTCCTCTGAGTTCACCCTATTGTTTATGCAACACTAGGGGGTCATGTGTGTTCGTTTGCTCCCTGAAGATATGCCTTGGCAGACGCCCAGGTGTTGCTCAAAATATCCAAGGATCCCTGCAGCAACTCGGTACGAAAGCCGAACAGATGGTTAAACTCTTCAATGTTTTGCCGCATTTCTTTCACGTCCAAGGCCGGGTTTGGAATAAGCAGCGATCTTTCGTAATTGGCCATCCCGAAAATTCGCTTGGTAAACTCGACATCAAATTTGCCATATTCTTTTTTAAACAGTTTTTTCCAGTGGCGCGTCCAGCCCGGGATCATGAAAAAGGTTCCCGCCACCCGGCATTGTTCACGGTAATAACAGTCGCGGCCGCCGATGATGAGACCGACGCAGTCGTCGACGGGATGGTCTTCATCCATCGGAATATAAATAGGGACGCCGGCATCAGCCAGCAGTTCGTGCGGTTTTTGAAGGGCATTGCCGCACAAACCGTAACCCAGGACAATCGCGTCCACATGAGGACCCATTTCTTTGGATGCTTTGACAAGACCATCTTGAAGATTACGTTTGCGATTGTGCAGGGCCAGTTCCAGCACCCGCACCAACACTTCCAGGCGATCCGGACTGTCAGGATGAAATTCTCTTAGAATGGGTACCCGTCTTGGAATGATATCCAGCGCCTCCAGCGCCGCTATCATTCCCAAAGAGTATTTGTCTGCGACAACGGTGACCCCATCGATGTCCTTATCTTTTGAGAAGAGATGTGAAAATTCCAGTTCTAGAATTTCACAGGTGATCACCCCCAACACGGCCATTTTGAAACCCCCTGAGCTATAATCTCTTTATCGAGATTGCGCTCTGAATAAGTATGCCTGAAAGGCAGTTAACACGCCGATAATTGATATGGGTTTCAGGTGTCGGGTGTCAGGTTTCAGCATTAACTTCTTCATTCACTGACACTCTCTCTTATGGAACTACATTTCAAAAGCTGGAGTTGGTTCTATCCTATGCCACATTGCATTTCATAGGTTGGGTCGAGCCCAGCCCAGGCTTAGTTGGGTTTCGTTGCACTCAATCCAACCTACATGTTGCCGGTGTTATTGCAAAATACGAAACCCAACAATAGCCGATTTCGGAGCCGTGGCCCTAAAGTTTCTTTTTTGATCAGACTGGCCTATGTTTAGGCCAGAGGCGGCACTGATGTGAAACTATACCAAAATGGCAAGGTTTTTTGACGATAGACTGCCCGATACGATGGCCTGGATTAAACAGCGAACCGCAGAATACCGAATAACGAATTACGAAGGATTGAATCGCTTCGCGAAATCTTTTTTTAACAGTCAGGATACAATCATTCGACGTTCGATGTTAATCAGTTGCTTTTTCGATCAGGCCGGCCGCTTCTACTGGCAACTGGGCTGAAACCTGACACCTGAACACTGAAATCTTAATACTTCATTCTTTTACAACATGTTATCAGAAGCATCCGATAAGTGCCTACCGCACATTGAGCTTCATTCCAGTAAGATGATGCTGTAGCAGTTAAATTCAGCAGTCACATCTTGTGCAATTTCGAATTGTCGATTAATATTCTCCAATGTCCGGAATATATCAATGGAACAAGATTCAACGGAAGGTCGTCTATCTTCAGGAAATTTACACTCCTTAGGATAGGTGCAGGTTTTACACAGTGCGCAATTTTCCGATACCAGACTAAACGCCTTGTAGTAACCGGCCAAAAAAAGCCGCCGCTCCAATGCAAGGGTGCCTTTCCAGGTGTTTACCTGTACTCGTCTCTTTTTTTGATTATTTCTGTAAAAATTGCCGTTTCTTACAACCCCACAAAGTAATAGGGCTTTGCGGTAGTCTTTTAAAATAACCTGCATCTCTTCAAATGTTGGTGTTTCGGGAGGACAACACCAGCTTTTGCCATACTTATTACAACCGAATTTACACTTCAACCGCACCCATGGTGCCATACAAATATCAGCCGTTTTTAGCGGTATGATTTCTATGATATTGTAGTTCTTCCCTAATTCCAAAAGCTCCGCGATAAGATCCTTCTCTTTTCGGCTATTTTCCATGTAATAGATTTTTTTAGAGTCATGCTGCATTGTCTACACCCTGGTGGTTGTTTTGAAATGCATTCTATGCATCTTTCAATTCAGGCCGGCAATGGCGTTTATGTGAAACTAGATTTTAAAGTTGGAGTTAGATCTATCCTATGTCACTTTGCATTTTGTAGGTTGGGTTGAGCTTACTCCCAGCTTTGTTGGGTTTCGTTGCACTCTACCCAACCTACATTCTGCCGATGTTATCGCCAAATGCGAAACCCAACA
>JASFFJ010000350.1:0-8222 GCA_050124355.1 Desulfobacterales bacterium
GACGTTCCTGATTGCCACGGTCAAAGGTGACGTCCACGATATAGGGAAAAACCTGGTCTCCCTCATCATGGCCGCATCGGGCTACGATGTTGTAGACTTGGGCACAGATGTTTCGACAGATGATATCATTGAAAAAATCACCGAGCTGAATCCGCAATTGCTGGGACTCTCCTCATTGTTGTCAACCACGATGCCGGCTCAGCGGGAGGTTATTCAAACGCTTATTGAAGCGGGGGTAAGAGATCAGTTGCATGTCATCGTCGGCGGCGCGCCGGTCACACTGGCCTGGGCTCAGGAAATCGGTGCGGATGGTTATGCCGAAAACGCATCTGAGGCGGTACTGGAAGCAGATCGTTTGATGACGTAAATTAAGGTGTAAGATCTTTACTAGTATAATATCTCAAAATTTTTATGAAAATCAGAATAACGCCTGATCAATAATAGTAGGCCGAAATCCGAAACAATTTCAAAATCCGATTGATCAAAATTCAAAACAAAATCGATCCACCAATAAGTGTGGCTGGGTGTTTTGATCGTTCGGATCTGGGTTATTATGGTTTGTTTCGAGTTTCGAGATTCGTATTTCGTGCTTATCCGTCTCCTTGCGGAGGGTAAATCGTATGATTTTCAGTACTATATTATATCGTCATTTCAGGATGAATAACTTATAGGACGGCGTACTACCATGTCGATATCGCTGGGCATTGATACGGGGGGCACTTACACGGATGCGGTATTATTCGATCACGCCTCCAACCGTGTTCTAGCCTCTGCCAAAGCACTGACAACCCGGTATCACCTGTTTGGCGGTATCAGCAACGCCATCACGGCGGTTTGCAATCAAACCAAAACCGATTTCAGGGGAAAAGAAATCAGACTGGTTTGCCTTTCGACAACCCTGGCTACGAACGCAGTCACCGAAGGATATGGCAGCAAGGTTTGCCTGATACTCATCGGATATAACAAAAAAATGATGGACACGTATGGTTTCCAAAAGAAATTGGAAACAGATGACATCGTCCACATCAGTGGCGGGCATACCCTCCAGGGAGATGAAATTGCGCCTCTGGATGAAGCGGCAGTCAGAAAGGTAATTCTTGCGAAATATAAAGAAGTCGAGGCCTTTGCCATATCCGGCTATTTCGGTACCAGAAACCCGGCTCACGAAAAGCGGGCCAGGGAACTGGCCGAAAAACTTACCGATCTTCCGGTAACCTGCGGCCATGAGTTGACCACCCGACTCAATTCAATACAGCGTGCGGTGACGGTCACCCTCAATGCCCGCTTGATACCTTTTTTGCATCATCTGATTGCCGATGTGCAGCGAACACTTGTGGAATACGAGATAGATGCGCCCTTAATGGTCGTAAGAGGAGATGGATCGATGGTCAATTCCGAGTGGGCTGCACGCCATCCTATCGAAACCATCATTTCCGGACCAGCCGCAAGTGCGGTTGGCGCTGCCCATTTGACGGGATATCAGGATGCCCTGGTTGTCGATGTCGGAGGGACGACAACCGATATCGCTTTTATCGATAAAGGCCGTCCAAGATTAAATACGGAAGGTGCTTTTATAGGAGGAAGGCGAACACTGGTGGAAGCTGTTGACGTATACACCGTCGGTAGGGGCGGTGATAGCCACGTTGATTTTAATCGCGAAAATAACCTCACCATTGGGCCCAAAAGAGTCGTACCGTTGAGTTTACTCGGTGTCGATCATCCTAAGATCCTGAAAACCCTTCGACAACAAAGGGCGGCTGACATTTGGGAGAATGGGATGTCACAGTTTCTGGTTTCAGGCCGGTCACCGAACAATCGGATTGGAAGTGAGGAACGAGCAGTTTTGGAGGCCATCAAGGCGGCGCCGGTGCCGCTTCAGGCTAAGATAAACGATCGTGATGGTTATTTTCGAAGGGCAGCCATACAGCGTTTGGAAAGCAGGGGACTGATTCTGCGCGCCGGATTTACACCGACAGACGCCCTCAATGTTCTCGGAATCATACAAAAATGGAATGTCGAAGCGGCCCGTTCGGGCGCTGAAATTCTGGCTGCCAATGTCGGGATGAGCGTGACGGCCTTCTGTAATTTAGTCATACAGCGTGTGGAGGAGGAGCTTCTGCTGGCCATATTAGAGAAGGTAATCGACTCCCCGGACCATCAGCTTCCTGAAGCCAAACAATATCTGGCCTTTTATTTGTCGGATTGGCTAAAAAATGACGCTAAAACGCGTGAACTTGGCTGCACCCTCACTTTGCGCCGGCCGGTCATAACAATCGGTGCACCTGTAAAATCATATATGAAGCCGGTGGTAAAAAATTTAAATACGGATCTCATCATTCCCGAATACGCCGAGGTCGCAAATGCCGTCGGTGCGGTATGCGGCGGCATCGTGCAGCGCAGAAAGGTCATTATTGGTGCGATTGACGGCGCTCAGGAATTCAGAGCCCATTTGCCCGACGGCGTTCACGATTTTTCGGATCTTGAAGAGGCGGTTTCATATGTCCACCGAACCATGTCCCTTTATATGAAAGCATTGGCAGAAAAAGCCGGTGCCGAAGAGGTGGCGGTTCAGATGAAACGCCTTGACCATACCGGCAGGTTTGTCGCCGGTTCGAACGAGACAATTTTTCTGGATACGGAATTGGTCTTTACAGCCGCCGGAAGGCCTGCCTGCTGAATGGTTTTTGTGGGTAGCAAAGATTCGGACCCTCTACAAGCAAGCGATCTAAATTAAATAAATCATAAGCGCCAATGCCGAATATCGCTTATTTTAAATTCATATCAACAAATCGACGATTCATCGCCTTCGGGTTGCTGATGACGTTTGTATCCAGCTTTGGACAAACCTATTTCATAGGTATCTTGGGGCCCGGTATTCAGACGGAGTTCAACCTGAGTCATACGGTCTGGGGTACGGTCTACATGATCGGTACACTGGCGAGCGCAGTTCTACTTCCTTGGACCGGCAAACTGATTGATCGGGTAGACCTAAAGATCTATACGCTGCTGGTGTGCGCATTCTTGATCTTGGCTTGTGGGTTTGCATCGCTCGTTAACAGTGTGACGTCGCTCGTACTCGCAATTTTTCTGCTGCGTCAATCCGGTCAAGGTTTAATGAGCCATATTGCCATCACCAGTATGGCACGATATTTCAATAGGGGTCGAGGGCGTGCCATTGCCGTCGCATCCCTTGGATTTTCTGCAGGGGAAGCCTTTTTGCCGTTTATAGCCGCGCTCGCCGTCACTGTGATTGGGTGGCGCTGGATATATGGCGCTACAGCCGCTCTGCTGCTCGTTGGTCTGACACCCACGGTGCTCTGGCTGCTCAGAGGACACAGCGAACGACACCGGAGTTATCTGGAACGTTCAGTCTCACCTGTCACGTTCAAGGGTATTTATGGTCGATCATGGACACGTGCACAAGTGCTGCGTGATTTACGTTTCTACCTATTGCTGCCGGGTTTGCTGGCACCTTCAATGATACTGACTGCCATGTTTTTTCATCATCTGAACTTGGCGGATGCCAAGGAGTGGACACATGCCTGGATTACCGGTAGCTATGGTATCTATGCGTTGGCTACGATTTTAACATCACTCGTATCCGGCCTGGCGATAGACAGAATCGGAGCGGTCCGGCTGGTCCCCTTTATGTTGGTACCGCTCATCCTTTCTATGGTAGTGGCCGCAAAATTTGTCGCTCCCTGGACGGCTTGGCTTTATCTGATCCTGGCCGGAATTAATATTGGTATCGCCCACACAGCAGTTTCAGCCTTTTGGGTCGAGATCTATGATGCTGAAAACGTGGGTGCGATCAGGAGTATGGTATCGTCATTGGGCGTCTTAAGTTCCGCTTTGGGCCCTGTGATCATGGGCACCCTGATGGATAGGGGCGCAACTATAGAAAACGTCTGCCTGCTGTTTGCGGGCTACTCGATACTTGGAGCCGTACTGGTCATTGTAGCGCTCGCTCTAAAACCAGCATCAGCATAAACTTGACCTCGAGGCGTGGCCAGAGATAATCGGCTTTGCCTGTAACAGTTTCAAGGAGTGATGGAGTATTGGAGTGCCGGAGTGATGTTCTATCACTCGTGAACTCTGTGCATCAGAGAATTTCGATGCCATCTGTTCAAGTTTACAGAAGATCGGTGTTGGGTTTTCGTTTTTCCAATACTTCATTACTCCAACACTCCATAAGTATTTTGAGTAGAACAGAGCCATGGAGAGCCCCCTTCCAGGGGGCAAACCAATGCCTGGTCCTCTGGGTCAGGATTCTTTACTATTTGAAGCTGGGAATACTCACATCTTCTTAGAAGAATTTATTCTTGACAAAAGATTATCCATAATTTAAATTGTCCACAATCTACAATTTAGAATATCGAACCAAATGAGATACTATGGGCGTCGTATTTAAAGTTGAAAAACGTTCAATTCTAGCAGAACATGTTGCAAATCAGATCAGGGAGGCGATTAAATCAAAAAAATTAAATCCCGGGGAGAGACTTATTGAGACTGACTTGGCCAATGATATGGAAATCGGCCGAAGTGCGGTGCGAGAGGCGATCCGCTATCTGGAAAAAGAAGGGCTTGTGACCACCACTCCCTTTAAGGGAGCCCACGTTTCTGAGTTTACCAAAAAAGATATGGATGAACTTTATGATTTAAGAACTGCATTAGAAGAACTTGCAATCAAGACGCTGGTTAAAAATCTCGACAAGGAGAAGATTGCCAGGCTGCAATCGGCCGTTACCGCAATGAACCAGGTGGCAAAAGATGGAACCGTAAGTGAAATCATTGACGTGGATTTGAATTTTCATCGAACCATCTGCGAGCTATCCGGCAATCGAAGATTGCTGAGCTCGTGGCTTAACCTCTCGAATCAACTAAGGGCATTTATCGGGCTGGAAGATCAACTTTACGATGATGATACGCCGGAAACAACACTGGGGAAGCACTATCCGGTTTTTGAAGCGATAAAGAAAGGCAACGGAGATCTTGCGGTCAAACGTATGAGAGAGGTCATTACAAGAGGACATCATAAGGCTTATAAATATTATACGGAAAAAGAAGGCATAAATCCATGATCAGGACTCTGGTTGTCGGCCCTAACGGTAAGATGGGGAAAGCCATTATCCAATTGGCTCAGGACCATCATATGATTACCATCGTCGGCAGTGTTGGTCCAAAAGGACGTAAATACATCGGCCGGGATCTGGGTGCTATCGCCGGGGTCGGTGATAATATTGACGCGATCGCCTATGATGATATGAATGAAATTCTGCCCCGCTGTGATATGGTTGTGGAGTGTACCCATGCGGCAGCGTCATTGGATATCCTGCGGCAATGTGTTGCGGCCGGAAAAGCATTTGTGTCCGGTACGACAGGTTTTTCAGAAGCGCAGCGGGCACAATTCCAAAAGGCCGGTGAAAGAATTCCGGTTCTGTTAGCGTCTAACACTTCGAAAATCGCGCAGCTCCTCTTTCACCTGATTAAATTGGTTGCCGGAAAAGTCGGTTAAAAGGCTGACATCGATATCATCGAGATGCATGACCGCGACAAGCTGGATGCACCGAGCGGAACAGCCAAAGAAATCGGACATCTTATTGCCGATGAGCTGGGTCTGGGGTTGGATGAGATCGCCAGATATCAGAGACTGGGCGAAGGGACCCGGCCCTCTGCCACTATCGATTACTCGTCTATCCGAACCGGAAACTATGCCATTCAAGTTCTTGATAGTTTGCCAAGATCAAATCTAAGGACATCATGTTGGGTTATAACATATTCATATTTATAGAATTGTATTAATTGACTGCCTATGATAATAGAAACATTTCATTCGCTCGTTCTATACTCTTTTCAGATCAGGCTGATGATGACTCTTCTGTAAATCCGTTAGGTGTTATATAACATATCTGAATACAACCCAAATACACGAATCATTGGGGAGGATTTTTAACCTCATGATAAACAAACTGGAATTTTGCAATATCCTTTTATGTACGGATTATTCTCAAGATGCAGATGCTGCATTTATTCATGCCTTTGATCAGGCCAAAAAATATGGTGGCACTCTCCATATTCTCAACGTAATCCCGACCATGAATCCGTGCAATGTCAAAGTATTTGGTGAAAACTTGTCTCGGAAAAAGACAATAACAAAATCACGTGAATTAGATGAACAAAACCGACTCCAAGCCTTGGGTGCCTTAAAAAAGGCAGTGGATCGGGTAGTCAAGCAGTCTGGCACCGGGCCAGATCATGTCGTTGGTTCATTGTGGCCAGGACTGCTTCTTTCCCGGTCATGTTTACTCCTAATGCAGGTTCTGAGCTGCCAGCACAGCGGTGCCTGACTTCAACAAGGCGTCTGCGGTGAGCTTCACGCTGTAGTGCTTGCCCAGGTAGTTTTGCAGCAGCGTATCCATGAGGCCTTGCGATTCCACATCAGCCTTGGACATGAAGTAGTCCAGGATGTTAGTGGGGTGTTCCAGGTCCTTTTCGATGTCCGGTTCACCGCCCTCGTGCTTGGCTGCGATGTTGGGCACTTCTTTGGCGAGCTCCACCAGCTCGGCGCGACGCAGATAGGGCTGGATAACGATGGAGTTGTAACACTCAGTGATGTGGTGCTCAAAGCGTACCCTGTCGGTCAGACCAAGGGCGGCCCGCACCTTGCCAGCTTCGATGATGGTCTGGTTGTTTACACTGTTGGATAAGTTGAAGCCGATCAGACTGGTCGTGTCATCGTCGCGGGAGAACAGCTTGGCGGTCATCAGTGTCCAAAAAATACTATAGGGGTTGTCATTGCCCATGAAAACCGAGATTTTGAACTCATTGTCCACGCCCAGTTTGTTAAGCATGTAACCCAGCAGCACAGTGCCCGGATTGATGTTCAGCACCTGCTTTACACCATAGGTGGTGTAGTAGTGCAAGTATTCCTCCAGCCATTTCACCGGATGCCCGTTGGGTTGGCCAATGCCGCCGAAGTATCCGGTGATGGTTTCCGGACCGCCCAGATGGATATTGGAGCCATCGGTACCCTTGGTGTCCAGGGTCTCCACCCAAGTGCAGCCCATGATGTGCATGGCCAAGGCCGTGGCCAGGGTGTCGCCCTTATCCGCGCTCTGTTCGGCCATATTGCGCACACGGATGACGCGTCCCGGCATTAGCTCCCTGTTGGTGATGCACTGCTTGGCCTGGGCGATGAGCCAGGGAAAATACTGCATGGCACTGATCTCAAGAGTAACCGCGTTGGTCCGGTTCAGGCCGGACGGGTCCACATCCAGAGTGTCGCAGTAATCAGTCATAGATACGAAAGCACCCTTGTCTGTTTGCTCGGCCAGCCATTCCAGATCCGAAACGTAGGGGGAACCCGCCTCCTTGAGCCGGGCCATAAGATTCTCTGGACGGCCATTATCGGTCGCCTTCTGATTGATGGCCGCGGGTCCGCCGAATTTCTCTACTACCTCCAGCAGTTGATTTGTTAAAATGTTTTGTGGATCAAGCAGAAAATCGTTGATAGTATCTAGTTTGTCCTTCCCTATTTCCAACACACTGCGTAGGTCTGACATATCGCGCTCCTATGGATTGGTTAAGTGATGCAGCCCCCGCTCCGAGGCCGGCGTGAGAGCATCTTCTTGCCTTGATTTTGCTCGAGTCGGAGGCTTTCTTATGCAAGACTCAGGAATTAAGCTACTTATTCATAAGTTCCAGGAATTTGGCTTCTTCGCCCTCCACCATGTGATAGCAGTACTTGTTCTCATCCGGGAAGCTAACCTCCTTGACCTCCTTGACGTAGTCAGTCATGGCGTCGGTGATTACCTGAGCCACGTTGCAGTATTTTTTGACGAACTTAGGCGTGAAGGCCTGGAACTGACCGATCAGATCAGAGACGATAAGAAGCTGGCCGTCGCAATGGGGGCCTGCACCGATGCTTAGCACCGGAATCTCCAAAGTCTCCCAAATGTACTTGGTCACCTCGGGCGGCACCGCTTCCACCAAGATCATCATGGCGCCGGCCTCCTGCACCGCGATGGCGTCTTCCACCACCAACTTGGCGGTCTCGGCGGTGCGGCCTTGGGCCTTGTGCCCGCCCAGTTGACCTGAGCTTTGCGGAGTTAGGCCGATGTGGCCGATAACGCATACACCCGCGTCGGTGATGGCCCGGATGCGGGAAGCAATACGAACGCCGCCCTCCAGCTTGATGGCATCAACATCGGCTTCTTTGAGGA
>JASFFJ010000351.1:0-8199 GCA_050124355.1 Desulfobacterales bacterium
AAGAAATTACTGCAGCAGGGTGTGTTGCAGCCATGCCGTAAAAAATGCCTTGAAACTGAAAAAGATCAACCCTGAAATGCGGATCTATATTCTTTTCCGGGATATGAGGACCTATGGGTTAAAGGAAGATTTTTATCGGAAAGCCTCTGACAAAGGCGTTCAGTTCATTCGTTATGAACCGCAGGACCCCCCCCAGGTGGAAGTTGTCAAAGAGGGGGGTAAAGATGTTATCCGGGTCACCGTCCCGGATGATATTTTAGGGCAGCGGCTAGAGCTGGATGCCGACATTTTATCTCTGGCCGCAGCGGTGATTCCGTCAGCCGCCACCAAAGAAATTGCGGCCCAATTCAGGGTAACCCTGAGCCCGGATGAATTCTTTAAGGAAGCTCATGTCAAATTAAGACCGGTAGAGTTTGCAGCCGATGGTGTTTTTCTGTGTGGAACCGCCCACTATCCCAAGCATATCCAGGAAACGATCAATCAGGCCTATGGGGCGGCCGGTCGGGTCTTAACGCTTCTATCAAAAGATACAGTGGTCGCCTCGGGCTCCGTGGCCAAAGTCACCGATGTTGACTGTGTAGCCTGCGGGGCCTGCATTACGGCCTGCACCTACGATGCTATTCAGTTCCATGATACAGCGATAGGGATAAAAGCCATTGTAAATCCCATTCTCTGCAAAGGAGATGGTCTGTGCAGTGCAAAATGTCCGACAAATGCAATTATTCTCAAACATTTTACTGATAATGCCATTGTGAGCCAGATCGAGGCCGCCGTGACGGCTGAAGACATCATCGAACAGATGGATGCGGTTATGGGAGATTCCAATTGAGAAAAGAACGCTCAATTGGAAACTCAATTCACAAGCCACCGGCATCGTTTAAGTTTAATTCAATTTTGTGTGTTCTCCCGCTAACGGTAGAACCTTTTCAATTCTCATCCCGACAAGTCGGGGTGGCTTATGAATTGAGTTACTGGTTATATGTTAACCGTTATTAGCTTATGATGAAAACCGCTATTTTTATTGAAGCTGGATGATTTTTTTTTAACAGATATCATTCCTGCAAATCCAATAACAAATTTCAAATAACCTAAAATCCCAGAGGGTTTTCAAGGAGCAATGAAGGAATGAGCACAAACGTTGCGTTTACACCTAAATTACTGGGTTTCGTGTGCCATTGGTGAGCTTACGGTGCTGCTGACCTGGCTGGAGTTTCCAGACTGCAATATTCAGCGGATATGAGGCTGATTCGCGTCATGTGTTCCGGTAGAGTCGATCTGGAATTTATATTCCGGGCCTTCCTAAAAGGACAGGATGGCGTGTTTATTGGCGGCTGCAAGTTAGATGAGTGCAATTATGTGACCCATGGGAATTACGATGCATTCGCCCTTACGCATCTGTGTAAAAAAATATTGGAACATATCGGCTTGAACCCGCAAAGACTGCGGACCGAATTTATGTCCGGTGCCGACGGAAACCTCTTGGCCGAATATACCGATGATTTCAGCCGTCAGATAAAAGAGCTGGGACCGCTAGGCAAAAGTGAAGGCATGGACGCGACACTTGTGCGGTTCAAACTGGAAGCCGCCCGCAAACTTGTCCCCTATATCCGGCTGGTGGAAAGGGAGCGGCTCAGGGTCCCGCTAAAATCGAAACAAGCCTATATGGCGTTTTTCGAAAGTGACGAGATAAACATTTTATTTGATGAAATATTTTCAGACAAGCTGGCAATCAGCCAGATCTTATTGCTACTGGGTGAGAAACCCCTGTCAACGAGGGATATCTCCACGCGGCTAAGTCTCAATCCTTCGGATGTATCCAGGTACATGATCCAATCATCACGGCATGGAATGGTCCGATACGATACCGCCAGCAAATGCTATGCGCGAATCTAAGTACACTAATTCGAAAATATGGAAACGCAATATTTCACCACAGAGGACACCGAGAGCACAGAGAAAAGCTAAAAAACAATCCTCTGTGAACTCTGTGCTCTCTGTGGTTAAGCTATAACTTATCAAAGTTCGCAACCAAATTCATGAATACAAGAGCTAAGGTAACAACGTACTGAAGTAGAAAAGGATAAACTGGGAAAGCACCTATGGACATCGATAAAATCGATCAGATTATTGACAACCACCATGGTCAAGCAAGTTCTTTGCTTCAAATTTTACTTGATATCCAAAGTCAAAACAACTGGCTTCCCAAGGAAGCACTACAGCGGGTCAGCGACAAATTAGAGGTTCCTCTAACCCGGATACAGCATATTGCCACCTTCTATAAAGCCTTTAGCTTGGTTCCGAAAGGGCGCCATAAGATTCACATTTGTATGGGCACCGCCTGCCATGTTCGCGGCGCCACCCGTATTCTTGATACGGCCGAAGAAGCAACCGGCATTAAACCGGGCGAAACCGATCTGGATCTGAAGTTCAGCCTGGAAACGGTCAATTGCCTCGGCTGCTGCGCCTTGGGTCCGGTGATGGAAGTTGATGGGAAGGTTCATGGTAAAATGTCACCGGTCAAGACAGCAGATGCGATAAACACTTATGAGCAGGGGTAAATTATGGCGCGTTTAAATTCGCCGGAAGCGTTACGGAAGTTCAGACAGGCAATATTATCCAAAAGAGATCCGGCTAATCCATGCATTTCTATCTGTGCCGGTGCCGGTTGTGTTGCCTCCGGAGCGGATCAAGTCATCGATGCGTTTAAAAAAGAGCTTGAAAAAGAAAGATTAGCGACAACGGTTGATACAAAGGGAACCGGATGTCCCGGATTTTGTGAACGCGGACCCGTGGTGGTGATATATCCGACGGAAATATGCTATCTGCAAGTTCAGGCCGAAGATGTTCCTGAGATCGTCGAAAAAACCATCAAAGAAAATAAGGTTATCAAGCGCTTGTTATACGAAGACCCGACAACTGGCGAAAAAGCGGTCAAGGAATCTGATATCTCTTTTTACAAGAGCCAGCAGCGAACCGTTCTATGTAATAACATCAAGATTGATTCCAAGAACATCGATGACTATCTGGCCATTGGCGGGTACGCCGCCTTGGCCAAAGCCCTGAACGAAATGACCGATATAGAGGTTCTGGAAGAAGTCAAAAAATCCAACCTGCGGGGCAGAGGCGGTGCCGGCTTTCCTGCGGGCAGAAAATGGGAAGGGTCCAGGAACGCATCCGAGTCCATCAAATATGTGATCGTCAATGCGGATGAAGGTGATCCCGGTGCATTCATGGACCGAGCGCTCCTTGAGGGAAATCCCCATTCAATTTTAGAGGGATTGATCATCGGCGGCTATGCCATCGGTTCCAACGAAGGCTATTTTTATGTCCGACAGGAATACCCCCTGGCCGTGGAGAATATCACCCTTGCCATCAAGCAGGCAGAGGACTACGGTCTGTTGGGAAAAGATATTCTGGGTTCCGGCTTTGATTTCCAAGTCTTTGTTCACAAGGGCGCCGGTGCCTTTGTTTGTGGTGAATCTACGGCCTTGATGACGTCATTGGAAGGCAAAGTAGGAGAACCCAGACCCAAGTATACCCGTTCAAACATTAAGGGGTTATGGAATAAGCCCAGCGTCTTAAATAACGTTGAGACCTGGGCCAATGTACCGTTTATCGTCAATAAGGGAGCGGACTGGTTTACCTCTGTGGGAACCGAAAGCAGTAAGGGGACCAAGATTTTTTCCCTGGTCGGCAAGATCACCAACACCGGACTTGTAGAAGTCCCCATGGGCATGACCCTGGGCGAAATTATTTATAAAATCGGTGGTGGTATCCCTGATGGCAAAAAGTTCAAAGCTGTGCAAACCGGAGGACCCTCCGGCGGGTGTATTCCGGAAGATAAGTTGGATTTGGCAGTAGGGTTTGACGAGCTGACCCAGGCCGGATCCATGATGGGATCCGGCGGGATGATCGTCATGGATGAAGACACCTGCATGGTGGATGTTGCCAGATACTTTATTGAATTTCTCACCGATGAGTCCTGCGGCAAATGTGTTCCCTGTCGTGAGGGCTTAAGGCAGATGCACCGTATCTTGACGAATATTACCCGGGGCAAGGGCAAAGCCGGCGACATCGAGCTGTTGGAAGAGTTGTCCGAGACTGCCGTGGAAGCATCCCTTTGCGCGTTGGGCAAGAGTGCGCCGAACCCATTTCTAAGTACATTACGCTATTTCAGGGATGAATATGAGGCTCACATCAATGATAAAAGATGCCCGTCATTGTCCTGCAAGGAGCTGACCGCGTACTATATTGACCCGTCAAAGTGTCAGGCTTGCATGATCTGCGCTCGAAAGTGTCCTGTCGAGGCGATTGAAGGCGGCAAGAAAAAAATCCATGTCATTGACCAGGATAAATGTACCCGATGCGGAACCTGTATTGAAGTTTGTCCGCCTCGCTTTGATGCGGTCAAGAAGTGCTCTGGTGTGCCGATTCCATCATCTATCCCGGAAGAAGAAAGAAATTTAATCAGAAAGAGCAATGAAAAATGAGTGACATCCAATTTGAGATTGATGGAAAGAAAGTTAAGGCTGCCGAAGGTATGACGATCCTCGAGGCAGCTCAAAGTGTAGGCATATCCATACCAACGCTTTGTCACCATGAAAAGCTGGAACCTTACGGCGGGTGCCGGATTTGTATGGTTGAAGTGGAAGAAAGGGGCTGGACCAAACTGGTTGTTTCCTGCGTTTACCCGGTTCAAAATGACATTATCGTAAGGACCCGGTCTGAAAAAGTGGACCGAATTCGTAAAACCATTATTGAGCTTTTGATGGCCCATGCGCCTGATTCTCCCCAGCTGGTGGAAATGGCCAAAGAGTATGGCGCGATTAGGGATCGATTCGAAAAAGATCCATCATTTTGTATCCATTGCGGCCTATGCGTCAGGTACTGCGCTGAGGTAAAAAAGAAAAACGCTGTGGGCTTTGTTGACAGAGGCATCAGAAAGGAAATCAGTTTCGTCCCACAAATTTCTGCCAAGGAGTGCTGGAATTGCAAAGAGTGTTTTCCGTTATGCCCGACGTCCTATCTCCAGGCAGTCTACGTCTTGACCGAAGCCCTGGCATTTCCTCCCCCTTCTCGCGAGACCGTCTCGGAAAGATAGGCAAGGATTAAACTGGGTCGGTTCCGACTTTTTAATTCCCACAACTCAACTTGTCATTCCGGCCACAGCGGAGCGGCGAGCCGGAATCCAGATAAGGCCTTGCATTGATGGATTCTCGCCTTCGAGACTGTGTTCCAATAGCAAATAAGATGATTCTTCCTCATTTCATGTCGGACTTTATCCGGCATCCAAATGCGTAAGGTTTGGAAAAGCCACTGGATTCCGGGTCAAGCCCGGAATGACAAAGCACGAATCTGCGCCGGCTTGACAATTGCGCCACGGTCTTCTTCGTGGGAATGACGGGACGGTAGAATGAAAATGGTCTATTTAATTGCGAAGATAGTAGCTTTTCATTCGCCATTGCTATGAATTTTTTTTGCTTCAGTTGACTGTTGCTACGCCATATTTTCTGCCACAAGTTCGGCAATATCCATCGTCTTGATCTCTTCTTCTTTCTCTAGTTCTTTCATTCCGTCCTCGATCATCGTCATGCAGAAGGGACACCCGACCGCTACCTTCGAGACCTGACGCCGGACAATTTCTTCCGCACGTTTTAGGTAAATTCTTTTACCGATCGTCTCCTCCATCCACATTCTGCCGCCGCCAGCCCCACAGCAAAAGCTTTCCCGGCCATATCTTGGGAGTTCTCTGAGTCCACCCTTAGAAACCGATCGCAGGATCGATCGAGGTTGATCATATACGGTATTATAGCGTCCCAGGTAGCAGGGATCATGATAGGTCAGCGCGCCGTCCGACATTTGCTTCAATTTTATTTTTCCGGCCTTGACGAGTCGATCGATAAATTCGGAATGATGAATGACGTCGTAGTTTCCGCCCATCTGAGGATATTCATGCTTGAGCGTATTAAGACAATGGGGACATGCGGTGACAATTTTTTTAACGTGATAGTTGTTCAGTGTTTCGATGTTTTCCTGGGCCGTCATTTGGTAGAGCATTTCATTTCCGACACGTCTGGCAAAGTCGCCGGTGCATTTTTCTTCCACACCCAGGATCGCAAAGCTGACATCTGCCTTTTGCAGTATTTTAACCAGGCTGGTGGACACTTTTTTGGATCGATCATCGAATGAACCGGCACAACCCACCCAAAAAAGATAATCGACGTTGGCGTTGTCTGCCATCTTTTTGATATCCAGCCCGTCCGCCCAATCGGCCCGTTTATCATAACCGATTCCCCATGGATTGCCGTTTCTTTCGAGCCCCTTCAGCGACGGGCTCAACTCCTTGGGATAAGCTTCCGCCATCAGGAACTGCCCCTGTCTCATGGCAGTGATTCTGGGTACCTGTTCGATGGTGACCGGACAAACTTCTTCACAGGCCCGGCAGGTCGTACAGGCCCAAAGGGTGTCTTCTGCAATGACCTCCCCGACCAATTGTTTTTTACTGTTGAGCTCAGCTATCTCTTCTTTAATTCTTTCGATGTGAGTTTCATCTTTGCTTTTATCAATGGTGGATGACAACTTGGCTTTTTTAAGGATATTGTTGCTATTTTCCAATAGTTCGAGTTTCAGCTGGTCATTGAAGTCATGCAGATTTAACGGTTTGTCGGTGACGTAGGTCGGGCAGACGTCTTTGCATCGGCCGCATTCGGTACAGGTATATAGATCCAATCCCTGTTTCCAATTGAGTTGATGGATGTGATTGATACCGAGGGATTCGTCCTCCCAGGCAGCTTCATCTTCCAAGTCGAGCAACTTCGGTTTTTCGTGGGGATAGCCCAGGCTCTTCAGAAAAACGTTGGGCAAGGCGGTGATAACATGAAAATGTTTGCCCAAAGGAAGAATATTCAAAAATGTCAGCTGCGTACAGATGTGAAGCCAAAACATAATCCCCATGATGGTGGTGTTGGCGTCGGCGCTCAATCCTGAAATCAGGGTGGCCGCAGCCACTGAGACCGGCGTCCAAAGAAATTCAGAACCATAGTGCGGATTGTTGAAATAGTGGATGCTTTGCGGGTTGTTATAAAGCTGGATTAAATTGTAGCGAGCGCCGTCATACAATAGATCGGATACCATCAAAATCCCGATCAGGCCTAACACCAGATAGGCTTCGACGGTATTGTGCATTCGTTTTGGTTTTAGAACGGCGCGACGATAAAATGCATAAAGGATCATCAACAACACCGTCCCTTCCATAATATCTTTTAAGGCGATGTAGAGATAGCCGATTAAGTGGTCGTCGCCCAAAAACGGCAAATAAAATCCTTCCTGAAATCCCTCGCCATATAAGGTCAAGCTGCGAATCACCAACACACAAAATCCCCAGAATATGAGGGCGTGCATAATACCCGAACTTCTTTCGGTTTTTCTGCCAATCAGGCGTTTCTGGCCAATTGCCAGAATTATCATATTCTTCAATCGTTCTTTCAGATGATTGGCTCTGTCGGTGGGCCCGAGTGCCTTTAACAATTGGATTTTGCCAACCATTGTGCGTCCGAAAATTACCAGAGCGACAATGATGAGAAGAGACATCAATAGGGGATTCATGGTTTCCTCGTCGCGAAGGTTAAAGTGGCATTAAACCAAGATTCAAGCTGAACGGCTTAACTTCCGAACATGAATAAGTTTAATAACAATTGTCGTCATTCAGGTTGGGAAATGGCTGTGACATCTTAGCTGTCGTGGGATTGCATGATATTTGGACATTGGCCCTAAGGTTTCGGGTGTTAGGTGTCAGAAGTGAAAACACGAGCGCTGGTCTGACACCTGACACCCGAAACCCATGCTCGGAGAAAATTTCATAGAATCCAATTACGTCCAAAAAAAAGGAGCCATTTTCACAGTAAATTACAAGGTGCGAATTTTATTAATCTCTTCGCGCAGAACCGGAACCACTTCGAAGAGGTCTCCGACGATGCCGTAGTCGGCCACGTTGAAGATGGGTGCTTCGGGATCTTTATTGACAGCCAGTATCACTTTTGAGCCATTCATTCCCGCAAGGTGCTGAATAGCGCCGGAGATACCGATGGCAATATAAAGGGTCGGCGCAACAATTTTACCGGTTTGTCCGACCTGTTTATTATGTGGCACTAATCCGGCGTCTACCATCGCACGGGAGGAGCCGAACCCCGCTTTCAAATC
>JASFFJ010000352.1:0-8190 GCA_050124355.1 Desulfobacterales bacterium
CCAACGAGAGTTTAACTCCAAAGCCTAGCAGAAACTTTTTACGGAAAAGATCCCGAAACTTCATAGCTGGGCAAAACTCTTAAAAACGGTTTAATTGATAAACGAAAAGCAAGCAGAAAGGTTACAACTTTTTTTTCACTATTTTGATTTTAGATAAAAATATGGAGTGAATAAAGAAAGGAAAATTAGCTTTGGCTGCCGTTATTGAGGATACCGGCTCTGAGGAATAAACGGAAATCGGTGGCCCGGTTGTCTTACACTCGATAAATAAAGTCGATGGGCAATCCGAAAAGACAATAACAGCAAAACACCACCAGTTGCCAGCCTCGAATTTAACGGCGACCGCCACTCCCACCGCCTCCGGGCCCGGAGCCACCGGCATCCCCGCCACCGGACCCTCCAGGCCCCCCAGAACCCTCACCGCTGCCGCTGCCAGATCCGCCGGAACCCGAAGAGCCACCAACTCCCGAGCCTCCAGAACCGGAGCCCCCGGACCGGCCGTTTGATCCCCCCGCATCTTTCGAAAAATCTTTGCCTTGCTGGATGGCAGTGGTATAGCCGCGGGCAAGGTTTTGCGGCTCGACATGCCGGGCTTGGGTCACAAACGAATTGCGCATGTTGCGCATATCTTCATCATTAAAGCCTTTCTTTATGGCCTGGGTCAGCATGCCTGTGACGGCCGAAGACGAAACTCCCAAACGGGAGACATCCCGTGCGGTTTGAAAACACTCCAAGGCCAGCCTGTAAGATTGCTCGGTATTCATGGATGTCAAGTGCTGCTGAACCATGTTGGTAATTTCAGCGACATCCTTTTTTGACAGCCCGGCTGCCAGACCGGCTGCCAGCGTTCGCCCGATGATTTTTTTGTGGTTTTTATGATCGGTCAGTCGTGCTGCCTGCCGGTGGGCAAATGCATTTCGTGACTGGACAGCTTGCATGGCATTTAAAATCAGAGTCGCAGGCACATTTTTCGCCATTCCCTCAAAGGCCTTGCTCATGAGTGGCTTCACGGGCATGCCGCTATTTTTAGCTTCGATCATCAGTGCATAGGCCTGCTGGATTTGTTGGGTGTCAAACTTGTTCTCCAGCATCGCCTGTGTCAAACTGGCCACGCTTTGCTGATCCAAACCGCTTCTAATAGCTTGCCGGGCAATGGTTCTCACCGCTTCAGGTGTGTTCGCAGGCAGGTTGTCATCAATCTCATCGCCCCAGGCGAGGCTACCAGGCAGCGTGACAACAAGTGCTGTTGCTACAGCACCGAAACGAGCAATTTTTTTTGATTTCTGCAAAAGCGATGTAAAAAATTTCATCAGCATTAGCATTCCTTTACCTGTTTTGCATCCTACGTTTAATCCGGCACATAAATGCAGTTGCGGGAGCCAAAGTCATCTTTTTCATAAAATTGGCAATCAGGAACATGCACCGCCCCGTCAACGAGGTAAAAATAACTAAACTCTGAATTTGCCGATACCGTCACTTTCCAACGGGTGCGGCCAACCTTTTCGGCCTTGTGGAGCTCATAGCCGTCCAGTGATGAGGCAAAAGCCACTGCCCTGGCCACGGGGCTTTTGAGGTAAAATGTCACCCGGTTCGATTGTATTTCGTAACGATGGGTTGCCGCGCAGCCTAAAAGGCATTGGGCGATGACCATCAGTTGCAATATCAGTATTTTCACGTTTATATATTCACGGCAAGAATCGAGTTCTCACCGCCGAAATCATCCTTTTCGCGAATGGGTATCGTGGGGTCGGGGATCCTCTCACGTCCTTCGATAATATAGCACAGCCGGTGTTCGCCGGCCGGTACCTTGAGAACAGCCTCCCAATAGCCGCTGCTGCCGCTTCTTTTCATGGGAACCGCGTTCCAGTCGAGAAAGCTGCCGGTGATCTCCACCTGGCTAACATCCGGTTGATAAAGTACAAAGCGGTGCGACGTGACTATTGGCTGCTGCTGTCTCAAATTCACAAAAAACATAACGAGCAGGGCAGCCGCCAGACCGGCGGCAAAGATGCCGGTCGGTTGTAACATTAAAACGAAAAATCTGCGCTTTTCCCGAAATGAGACAGCCGGGACATGATCGACCACCTTGCCGCGAATCAGTTTTTCCTGGTTTAGCAGGTCTACGGCTTCGTCCTTAAAGGGTAGGTTTTCATGTACGGTTTCGACAAACTCGATCTTCTCGTCCAGATTTAGCTCGTTGTCTATATAGCTGCTTATCAAATAGTCTTTCATGTTTTACCGATATTCATTAAATGCTTAAGTTTTACACGGGCGCGGTGTACCCGCACCTTGATGTTTGCTTCGCTGGTACCGTTGACCCGGGCAATTTCCCGGTAAGACAAACTGCTGCTGACCACCAGAGAAAGGATCTGCCGCTCTTCTGGTTCAAGCTGCTGCATGGCTGCCAGCACCCGGCGGTAATCTTCGCGCACCATCATGTGGGTTTCCGGATTAGGCCGTGATTGCTCGTGCTCATCAGCTAGCTGGGTGTCGTGAGTCTTTTTGCGGTGGCCATCCACGATGGCGTTTCTGGCAATCGTATATAGCAGGGCGGGGTTTTGCCCCTGCTTGTCGTACTTTTCCAGATAGCGCGTAAAGCTTTCCTGCAAGATATCGCTGGCAAGGTAATAATCGCCCGTGCTTCTCATCAGGTAGGCAAAAAGCCGGTCCCGGTGTTTCCTGTAGAATGCTTTGAAATCATCCACTTTTCTATTTAACGAACAACCGCTTAAAAGGTTACAAACCACTAAAAGCTAGCTTGCCCTTGAATCTGCTAAAAGGAAATGGACAAGACCTGGTTGACCGCCGATATCGCAGCATGCCGGATAGTGGAATGGTAGGGGCCTCCTTTTATCGGGAGACTTTAGATTATCGGTAAGGGATTGATTTGTCAATTAAATATATAATTACTCAGTGACGGCTGTCCCTCCATCACGGAGCTGTAAAACTGGAATATATGGATGAATTAAAATCCAAAGACTCTAGTTCAGATATAGCTGGGGAGGAGCACAAGGAACACGTCAAATACGAATAGGCTATTCTTTTTTCAGCACTGAAAACTCATTTAGATTGGACAAACTAAACCACAATAAAAACGGGATCAAAAAGTTAAGATTGGCTAAACAAACCTAAAATCCCCGGCCATTGTGGCTTTCCCTGGCCAATCTGTAAAATGTACCTATTGTTGGCTCATAGCGTGCCTTAGTCAAATTTTGGGGGAAAATACGGGATGTTTTGTATTAGGTTGGGCAACATATAACAACAGCCGGTTAGGAATCGATACTGACTTTCACGGCGTGTTCACGAACACCGTTGTTGTTATAGCCCAGAGCATTCCATTTGGCAGTCTCGGGTTGCCGGCAGCCGTTCGTATCTGTGGCACGCGCCATAATGGTATATTCACCTGAGGTTTTAACCTCCCATAGGAATTCCCAGTGACGCCAGGCGTATGGCTGTTCCAGTCCGATCAATGCTGCAGCTTCCCAGCTTTTCCCATTGTCGAAGGATACCTCAACTTTTTCTATTTCGGCTTCTCCTGCATAGGCTGCTCCTCTGACCGGCACGATACCGACTGAAAGTGTTTGGTCCGTCGCGGGCTCGACAATGATTGATTTGACATCGATGCCCGTGACGACCTCTCCGGATTTCGGGTTTTCTCCTTTTTGGAATACGCGATAGACCTTGTCCATAAAAAAGCCCTCAAAGGGCTTATCCAGAACACTTATATTTTTGAGCCACTTCACGCAGTTCGCACCGGTCCAGCCTAACGCCAGAGCCCGAAGGGGATATCCATGCTTGAGCGGTAACGGCTCCCCATTCATTTCATAGGCCAGCAGTGTTGAAGATAGTGCCTTTTCAATCGGTATACTACGGATAAATTTGATACCTGCCGATCCCATTGATATGTCGAATCCCTCAAAGCATACGTGACGAGCATTATCTTGAAGACCTGCTTTCTCAAGCAAATCTTTCAGCCAGATTCCGCCCCAGATGGCATTACCGACACCGCCAATGGTCCAGGGATTCCCTTGGGCTTTATCCTTAAGTAACGAACGGCTGTTACCAGAACATTCCAGGGTATCGGCCACCTCAACTTTGGGTTGGCGTAGGATGTCCTCAAAGGTCAAAGAAAGTTTTTTGTCTACCAATCCATCGATAAGAAGCACCCATTTCGAAAGGTTGACCGGTTCGTCCGGAAATTTACCCTGATTGCGTTTAAAAAAAACTTCATTGTCCGTTATCCACGAACGCAAAGATTCGGTGGGGGTTTCGGCATTAAGGGGTTTTTTTGTCATTACACGCATTTTTTCCTTCATTTTGATTCCCTTCGAAAAAGTCCTCTAGAATGAAATTAATAATATACCTTCCGTCCTTTGCCTCGTATCTTAACCCTTTTTTCAATCCCAGGATTTTATTATAAAAGGGCAGGCTTGCATTTAGAATCAGTACATGGATACTGAAGTGATAGTTTGTAAATTTTCTTTAAATTTCTTTTTTATGAAAATTACATTGAAAGCAAACATTTCAAATTATTTGTTCCTGGTCAAGGAAAAGGGATACAAAATTTACAATTCACGGGGCGTGTCATCCATACGTTAAATAATAGTAGCAACTATATAACTACCAAGATCTTATTCAATCGCTAAAATCTTGGAGATCAAACAGCACAAATAGGAAAGAATTCTATCGAAAATTTGGATATTTGCAGATTACACGATGACAAAATATACAAAATATTCGTATCGAAAAAGTTGCATTATACGTATCTACATCAAATCCTGATAATAAATTGATTATAGTATATATTCGTTGTTCTAACTTAAAAGAATTGGGTCGATAAATCTCTTATCTGGTAGTTAAACAAAATCATTTTGGATATGTAAACAAAAAAGGATAATTAGAATTAAAAAGGTTAGAATCTAGCCACCTCCACAATTCGCATCTTGATGCTATTGCCCGAAATTAAGGCGACCAACAATCGTGTACGGCATATTCTTTTGTAGCTCGAGTAGAACGCCCTCGCCTGACGAGACACTTGTTCCGGCAATGGCGGCAATAGTCACAAAATGTGTGACAAGTATAATCAATTTGCCGTCCGCCGGCTGCTGCGAAATAAATTGATTCAAGGCTTTGAGGTTTGGCTCACGATCCTCTGTTTTCTCATAGAATGAATTTAACGCAGCTAACTCCTGAACCGGTCCGAGGTCGATAAGGATGGCCGTCTCGAGGCAGCGGCACCACTGGCTGGAATATATTCGGGCTGATTTAATCCCGTTGGTACGCAACCATATGCCAATGCTCCGAGCCTGGGTCCGCCCGGAATCGTCGAGGTTGCGCTGAGTCGAACAGTCGCCGATTTTAAAGTCAGGCGGATCGCCACTTCCGGGTGCCAGTGCATGGCGAATCATCAAGATGTGTCCGGGGAGTTTCAGCCGGTCGAGGACCTCATTCTGATCTGCCGATGCGCCAGCAGCTGTTAGAAATGTCAATCCCAACAGTACGGCGTTGATAGATGAAAATGAACGCATGATAGCTCGCGCTTGTTCTTTGTTTGTATCTCTGTCGGGCGACCCTGGTGGACCAGATCGTCTTTTTATAAAGTTACTACAATTTTACCCATTTGTTGATTGGACTCCATAAACCGATGGGCCTCAACGATTTCTTCCGGAGGGAATGTCCGAGCGATGATCGGTTTCAATGCACCTGATGATAAACCATCGTAGATAAACTTTTTGCCGCGAACCATCATTTCAGGATCTGAAACGATTTCGAACAAGGTATAACCCCGCACGGTAAGGCCTTTTCCGATTTACCATAATTAGGTTATCTGAACGAATCCAAAACTCCCGGAAATTGTGGGTTTCCCCTGGCCAATCTAGAAAAAGGACAAAGTTTAGGTATCGTGCCTAAATCGAATCCAGCCAACAATCTAAATTTATTGTGTATTTGTTCAACCAATCTTAAAACTATACCCCATATTTTCTTCCGATTAGCCGAAAGCGGCAATTTCAGAGAATTGAGGATTGAACTTTAATAGTCCAAATTGCAGTGCGATAGTGCTCGCCAAAATTCCTAAAATTCCTTCACAACGGGTATATTGTAATAAAATAGCTGTGCCCCTCTATTTTCGCTCAGATCTTTCAAGTTTCAATGTTACAAGATTATGACTGACAGGACATTGTTAGCTAATCGTATTTCCTTCCCACTATGGAAGGCTCCCTCCGGATTGAAAGTGCTTGGGCTGGGAAATATGTCATGATATAAGAAACCGAACGGTCCCCAATGATTTTGTCAACTTATATCTAATGACTCCCCAACATCATGGGCACCCCATGATCCTTTCGCACCTGTGATTGTTGCCACCACCCTACAACCAATTCCTAGATCTTTTACCATTTTCACTTTCCTCCATTTTTTTATGTCTACTGAGCTTGCCCCAGTCCTCGACCTGGACCTCTGGCAATTCTCACGGAAGTCCCAACAATTTTGCAAAAGATCTGGCTATCGACTACTCCTCAAAATTGGACAAAACTGAAACTATATTCCAATTTCCGCCGCTTTCTTTACAGACGACAGACGCATGAAATGCTGAATGTGCAAATCTTCGTAAAACGATGATCGTAATATTAAGGTTTTGCAGAGGCGTACAAACATGTTTGAAAATATAAGAAAACGTGACGGAAATGTTGTTGAGTTTGATTCATCGAAAATCACTGCGGTAATTGCTAAGGCAGGAAAAGCCACCGGTGAATTTGGGGAAATGGAAGCGAAAAAACTCACGGCGAGGGTGCTGGACTTGGCTCATGAGTTGAGCCTTGGTCCACAACCTGATGTGGAAGGGGTACAGGACATTGTAGAAAGGGTGCTTTTTGATACTGCCTTTTTCAAGCCAGCCAAAGCGTATATCCTATACAGGGAACAGCACGCACAAATAAGGGCTATCGCCGCCAAGGCCAGTGTCGAGCTGGTTGATAACTACCTTAAAATACTTGACTGGAAAATATCCGAAAACAGCAACATGTCTTACTCCCTTCAGGGACTTAACAATTATATATCATCGGATATCACCTCAAAATATTGGTTAAACCGAATTTATCCTCCTGAAATCCGGCATTCGCATGAAACAGGGGAGATTCACATCCACGATTTAAACCTGCTTTCGGTCTATTGTGTCGGGTGGGATTTAAAAGATCTGCTGGTGCAGGGTTTTAGAGGTGTTGAAGGAAAAGTGGAAAGTGCTCCCCCGAAGCATCTTAGATCCGCTCTGGGACAGATCGTAAATTTTTTCTACACATTATTTGTTCAATCCCTGTGGGAGATGACACTTTTTTAACAAAGATTACCTATGTTAAAAAATCGTTACCCAAGAGATCCAAAAAACATCCCGAGGTTTTCCGTTTTGCCGAGTGGATGCGGGTTCTTGAAAACATTGATCCGTTTTACCTTCCCGTTGCGGAAACGATGGTCATGACCGGAATGATCGGATCTGAAATTGCGGGTCTTCGAAAAATGGATATTGTGGGTGAACATCTTATCATCCAAAATTCCATTGTCAGACAGCATGAAAAGACCGACCTCAAAACTGAATACCGATCCAGAAGGCTGCCGATCACTGCAGCGTTACGTGAACGTCTCGATACTGTATTGATTCGATCGGAAGGCAAATATGTATTTGGAATGAAAAGTGGACGTATCTTTGATGTCAATTCGTTTCGCAAGAATCCGTGGGCTACCGCATTTAAAAAAACGGGTCTCCCTTACAAGGTGCCATATACCATGCGACACACCTTTGCAGCCTGGGCGCTGACGCTGCGGATGGATCCAAACAAATTGGTAAATCTTATGGGACACGGCTCAAAAAAAATGATTTATGAGGTCTACGGAAACTATGTGGAAGGTCTTGAAACGGACGCGGGAAAGATTTTGGATTACTTTGGTAAGGATTTTATAGGGTTAAAAGAAAACACCACCTTGACTCTCACCAAAGAACTCTAGCGAAAGTACCGGTGAAAGCGGCAAGGTGGTGGCCGACAACTAATTGAAATTAATAATAAAATAATGGTGGAGGCGGCGGGAGTCGAACCCGCAATTTAGGTGATGATAACCAATGATAAACGATGATAACAAATGAACTATAATGATGAAATAATTAGCTTTTTCACCACCACCCTTTCCGGTTGGGATGTCACT
>JASFFJ010000353.1:0-8188 GCA_050124355.1 Desulfobacterales bacterium
CCGAAGCGACATGCAGGTTAATCCGCCGTCCATTTTTTGCACCTCGCTGGTTTCAAGCTCGATAATGTCAAATCCGAGAGCCTCTAGCTGTTTGCGGGTGCCGGGAAATCCGGCCGGCATCAGAAGGTGTCTGTTAAGCAGCAGTGTATTTGCAGCATAGGCTTCGGCCTTTTCCAGAATAATTTTATTATACTCGCTGAGTGCCGCGTGGTCGGCGAAATTAGCGGTGACGAGCAATGTATTTTGGCCGACATAATTCACACTGGATTTAAAATGCAGTCCGTCGCCCACCTCAACCGTGGCCCAGCTATTGCCGTAGCTTTCCAGGATACGACCCAGTTGCGCGGCACCCTCTTTGTTGGTTCTCTCCGATAGTCCGATAAAAAAATGGTTGCCGACCTGTAGGACATCTCCGCCGTCAACCGTACCGGGGGTCAGTATACGTTCAGTTTTGCGAAACTTGGCCAGAACCGGGGCCATGAAGTCTGATTCGCCTTTACGAGCCTTGGCCCCCGGGTTTGTAATGATGGCGACATCGGGTGTGACTACCGCCGTGTCTTCGACAAAATACGCATCCGGGAAATCCGGCAGCGGATCAAGAAGGGTCACCTCGAGTCCGCAAGATTTTATTACGTCGAGGTAGGTCTCATGTTGTTTTTGCAGCAATTCATATCGTGGCGGTGTGTCGCTGGCAGTCGTCGTGAGCCCCTGAGCAAAATTTTTTCCGGGTTTTCGGGCAATGGCATGGGTGAACATGGGTCCGTATCCTTAATTTTCAGATTTCGCACATAATCGTAAAAGAACGCTGTTAAATTATGATGTGAAAAGGCAGAATCAAGCGTCTGGACCCGTATAACAAAATACGCCCAATTAAGAAAGAGGGGATAAGCGTATTCTAATATAAAGAATACGGGCCCAGAGGACCCGGTTTTAGTTGTTGGAGCAAATAGGGACGGGAGCCTGAACAGGATAAATTGCCCTAAAAATCTGATTAACCAAAAAAATGGGATGAAAGCTGAGAGTTAGGTTATGCGCGATTTACATCGTCTTAGCACTGCCCCATGGCGATTTTATCCGGATAGCAAACTTCTTTGGGCCAATCGCGCAAAATTTGTAAAATTTCTCGGACGTAGGCACCCTCGCATTCGGCAGAGCAAGGGTAGAGGATCTGACTATTCATGCAATAACCGGGGCATTGCTCGGATCCGGCCAGACATTTTGAAAAAATCGGACCGTCATGGAGATCTTTAAATTGACCGGCAGGAATGCCGATGGTAGATTGACAGATAGCATGATTGAAGAGGAAATACCCGAGCACACGGTCACCGAAATTTACCTGATATCCCACCAGGTCGATGTTGCAGTCCTGCAGAAATTCATCCCGGGAAAACCATGGCGTTCTGCAGCCGGAACAGTTTTTAAATAGTTTCATGGGTTCACCAATTAATCCAAATTATAGGGACCATAAATTCGATTGATAGCTCATGCAATAACTATTCCAAATTGGGGATGATAATGCCCCGAATATCCCGATGACAATAGGTTAATGCGATTCCACTGATATATCTTAAGGTTACGACATTGTGGTATTATACGTCGTCAGTTTGAAACTGTGATGGGGGCATCATTTTCGGCTGGTCGTCAAGAAAATGACGAAATAGTGACAAAAGGGCAAATTGCAGGATTTAAATCCTGCCCTTCAAATAGCGTTGTCTTTTTAAAAAATCTTTGGCTGACGGCGGCATGTTTGTGGTTGCCAAGGTCTTTCAGCCGTTTCTGAATATCCTCCACGGTCATAACTAATCACTATTCTTGGGCCATTGCACTGATAAATGCATTAGCCTCTTTAATGGAGGTTTCCATATCTCTGATCAGTGAATTAACCTCGGCTTCGACGGAAACCAGCTCTGTCTGCAGCGATGCAATTGCCTTGGCATTGAGATTGTGCTTCAAAAATAAGACTTGATCGTGGAATGCCGTCAGCACCGGTGCCATTTTCTTCTCGGCGCGTTTCATGGCGCCAATCAGCTGGGTATATTGCCGTCTCGTTTGCTTCAACTTGCTGGCGCTGCTGCGTCGCAGGCTATCGCTGGAGTATTGGTCCAGCTCGGTTTGCCATTCATCGAATAAGGCCTCGGATACATCTTCGACGGATTCAATGCGATTCCGCACAGTTTCGGCTCTATCATTGCTTTCATCGTAGGCAGTTTTCAGCTGCTCATACTTATCTTCCAGTTCACCGCCATCGACCTTCAAAACACTGTTGAATTTTTCCAGGGCCGATTTAAACTGCTCTTTGGCATCCTCCTGGGCGTCTTTGGCAGCTTCCACCCGATCGACCATCAAATCTCTTTTGTGGTAACCCAGCTTTTCCATGGTACCGTAATAGGCACTTGAACATCCCACTAATAAAATTAACATGGTGACGATTGGAATACAGCTTGGTCGCGATCTCGGAATCATTGCTAGCATCGATGGTCTCCTCTATAAATAAGGTGGTTTCGCCCCAATTGGAATTCGTTCATTGTTATTTTTAATCCGGTAACGGTAGAACCTTTTCAACTCTCATCCCGCCAACTCGGGGTGGCTTTTGAAGGGAGTCATACGACCAGCGCTGACATGTCCCTGCCGAAGAGCCCGATTCGATCGGCGAGCTGTACGGGGACATTCAAGTTCCAGTCAAAGGGATCGGTCCGCACCTGCTGGTGGCCGAGCCAAAATGCCATCCCCGTGTGGGCGGCCAGCAGTTTTGAATTGATAAAAATCGAATAAATTTCATTAACGGGTATTTCCAGACTGGCCAACAGCGTTTCCAGTGTTTCGTCGGGTCCGGGGGACACCCGAATGACGCTACCACTTTGAGATTTAAATATTGTGTCATCCCCATCGTAAGCGTTCGCAGGTACAAAGCTTACCGTTCGGGGTTACCTTTACTTCGCCGGCAACGTTTCCACAAATCTCCTGGTAAGTTCCAGCCAATTCTTCAACTCTTTATCACGTTTAAATCCATCCTCGGTCACCATGACCCACCCCTTCATGGGCCTGCCCGTAATGTCAAACGGTCGGACATGGGGCCGTTTCATCATATCGCCAGCCTTGTCTGGGCCGAGCCTCAGAATCAAATAGTCTTTGTACACGCCGCAAAACATGTTGCCGTATTGCAAATGGCAGATACCGCCGAACATCTTTTTATCTTCCGTGTTCTGCCAGCCGGATACGACTTTCCTTATGCGCGTTTCGAATTCTTCATTGTAGGCCATGGCCTTAACCTATAATTCAAACTCATGGAATTACTATAATATGTGGTTGTTGCTTCGCTCTGCTTATTTGACATTCATTAGTGACGAAATCGTAAAAAGTCTGAAATCCCTTTAAAACGTCATTCCGGCGAAGGTCGGAATCCAATAATTTCAATATTTTCTGGATGCCGGATCAAGTCCGGCATGACAAATTTGGGATTTTTTACGAGACCATCATTAGTCGACATTCGACATTTTTTTCTGAAGTTTTTTTGTCGATCAGACTGGCCGCTTTTCAGGCCAGCGGGTGGGCGGAACCCTGAACCTTGAACCTCTGAACCCTTGAACGGTTACTTAAACTTACTAAAAGAAAATATCAATGACACGGCCATCGGAAACCTGGCATAATCCAAATCCACCGCTGGAGAGCCCGATGATGGAATCCGCCAGATCGAACCGACACTTCATGATGTTGCCTTTGTTACCAAATAGTGTGGATTCTGCATTGCCGTCAAATAATTTTATGTCTTCAAAATCGGCCGACCCGCTCCCGGAGATGGCTGTATCGGATTGTTCATCCATAGACCCGATCCTGACTATTTTGCCTTCAAAGCGCTCCCCGCCTGGCAGGAGTGCTTGCAGGCTGCCCACCCCGACTCGAGAATCCGTGTAACTAAACTCTACTCTTTTCGCATCCTGTCTGACAACGCCCTTCATGCTGCCGGCGCAACCCAACTGAACAGTTAATAGCAGAATAGCCAAAACAAATTTATGCCATGTCGTCATTTTTTTTAGTCCTTTTTTAAGGATATTCCCACCACATTCGGAATCGGTCGGGAAAAAAAAGAATTCACGTTTTCCTCAAGCTCTAATTTGTACCTGCCGGTGAACTCATACTCATGGGTGCCGATGTTGATGTACAATTGTGCCTGGGGTCCGCCTTCCACATACATCGCTCTGTCGATGTTGAGAGGAAGTTTTTTAAGGATATTGATCAAATCGTGGGTGCTGTATGGTGAGCCGACGTGGATAAACAAAACGCGTCCGTGATGATCGACGGCTACTGCCGCCGTGCTCCACTTTTGGGTCTGCTGGGCCCAGACATTTTTCCCTTTGCAGGAAATCATACGAATACTTTGGATCAGTGTTTTGTATCTTTTTTCCCAGTTTTTGAAATCCTCACATTGGCGGTCGATGATTTTCACTCGCGGGACGTCGGAACTGTTCCTGTCAAAGGCCAGAATCGCCATATCTTTAGACAGTCTCGGATTGTTGATATGGCTTTTGGTGCGCATCAATGAAACGCTGGCTTTTAAATCGGCCTGATACATGGATGCATTAATGGCGGCCACCAATTCGTTTTGGCGACACCATTCTTTGGCAGACAGCGGCCGTCCTTTTTTCGAGGCCGAAGCATTGAGCAATCGCAGTTGGTAGCGGGCCGTATCGATCCTCAGGACCCGAACCATCGAATCACCCGTTTCGGAAAGCTGGGGGGAGAGAAAAATACCCAACTCCAATCCATCCGAAAGCTTCTGCCAGACGGAATCCGGCTTCGAACCCGCTTCACGGGTCTCCTGATCGGCTTTGGCCGAAACCACAGCGGTAAGGATACAGATAAAGAGGGTTGCTAATATTCGCTTCATGTTTCAGTAGGTTTGAATTTTGCCAGACCGCCAAGCACATTCGAATCGATCTCGAAAAAGTTTGCTAGGCTTTTGATTTGACCGGGCGTAGGAATTCGAACACCCCATTCCAGTTCATTCAATCTGGATTGAGGGATATGGACTAGTTTGCAAACCTCCTTGGCCGATAAGCTGCGTGCCTTCCTCAGGCTGATTAATTTGTCTCCGAACTCATTCATTATTGAATCTCCTGGCGGATCTGCTATTTGTAATTTCTAATTTCCAATATCTCCGGTTTGGCCAGGGGTTTTATTCTCTCACCTGGACTGTATTCCGGATGCGTATTTCTGAGCAACGGCTCTGATTCGTTAGGCCAAATTCGAAAATTTGTGCCAATTGGTAATTATTTAGGAAAATGAGCATTTTAACGAGGACTTCTGGTCATTAATGTCTTTTTCGTCCTTAACCCTGAACGTTGAACCTGTGAACGGTTGCCTCATTTATTTATAAAACAAATGACTATTAATTGTAAAGTAATGAAATCTCTCCGCGGCAAGCCGCGGAGTATCATGTTTTTAGGACTTAACTCACTTTTATCGCAGCAAGCTGCGGGGAATTAAACCCAGGAGAGATTAAAATATATAATATTTCCGAATCCGTGGCGGACCTTCAACCAGCGACCACCAGCAGAGTTGGGGGAATGAGGTAGGCCCCTCGAAGGGACTGCGTAGCCATGCTCTGCTGGTGGTCGCTGATAACAAATATTGCCGGAGTTTAGCCGGACTGGCCCATTATAAGCTTTTTAGTGCTTGAACTATTGTCGATTTCCGTTAATATTGAATTATCTGTACATCTTAGAGCCTCAGTATCTATATGGCTGAATTATGAAAGGGGATCGCAAATGACCGTTAAAAAAAATATAAAAAACCAGGTTTCCTCCGATGAACCAGTGCCTTCGGACAATCTGAATGCGAAAATCGGCGTGTTGACCCGGCGTGAAGTCGAAGCCCGAATTTTATCACCCGTGATCGAAGCACTGGGTGAAACGTTTGGGCGTGATCAGGTGCTGTCAGCGGTGCAACGCACCATTATCAAAATTGCCCGGGAGCAGGGCGCAGATCTCTGTAAACAGATGGGGGGTAACTCCTTGCAGGATTTTACCGAGACACTTCAATACTGGACCCGGGATGACGCCCTGAACATCGAGGTGATTGAAGCGTCCGAGGATGTCTTGTCTTTCAATGTGACGCGTTGCCGGTATGCTGAGCTTTACAATAGCTTAGGAATCGGCGATCTTGGGACCATATTTTCCTGTGCGCGTGATTTTGCATTGATCGAGGGATTTAATCCGGATGTTTCCTTGACACGAACCCAGACCATCATGGAGGGGGCACCCTTTTGCGACTTTCGCTATCGCTTGAATAAATAATTTCCAAATTTAAACGATGGCCGTGCTTGCAGATCTGCGTTTTATGTCAAAAAATGAATGAGTGGATTATATTTTGATACTCAATATGGACAGGATTTACAGGATTATTTTGAGATTTTGAATCTGGTTACAGAATGAAACCTAAAAAATCAGCTAACAACAAGCCCCACTGTCTTACCGTCTTTTAAATTAACCAGCCCCTCTTCACAGATTCTCAGGTAGGGAATCGCGGCCCCGGTAAGGGTAATCAAGGTCAGCAATGGATCGGGGAAAGGTACGCCCAGGTCCGATACGGCGCTTTTAATTTTCTGCAAGCGTTGGGAAATGGTTTCAATCGGTAAATCCGACATGATGCCGAAAATCGGCAGCGGTAATTCGGCCAGAATTTCGCCATTCTCGTAAACCACGGCACCTCCCTGAAGCGCACGGATGCGGTTGACGGCGCCGGCCATATCTGCGTCGTTGGCGCCGGCTACAATGATATCCGATGTGTCCCAGGCGGAACTGCAGGCCATGGCACCCGATTTCAGACCAAACCCTTTGATCAGACCGACAAATATGTTGCCGGGATTGTGGGTGCGGTCGATGGCGGCGACTTTGATGACATCCTGATCGACATCCCTATTGATCCGCCCATTGATCACGGGCCACTGCATTTCCAACTCTGCCGTAACGAGGTCGGTGACCATATCAATAATTCTTGCGTTGACGTGGGAGGCCTTGGAATCGGTACTAATAATAAAATCAGATGATTTCATATCCCGCGGCAATTTAATACTGTTCATGCTCGGTTTTGAAAAGGTGTGTGGACGAGGAGTAGTAAGGAGCCTACCTTTGTCGGCAACGATGCTGCCGTTGCTGATAACCATCTGTGCTTCGATGGTTTGAACGTCCGGGATCATCACCAAATCGGCATATCGTCCGGGGGCGATGCCGCCGATCAAACCATCCAGCGAAAAGTGTTCGGCAACATTTAAGGTGGCCATTTGAATGGCCACCACTGGATCAAACCCATGGTCAATGGCCTTGCGAAGCACATACTCCATATAGCCTTTTTCAATGAGATCCCGAGGCTCGACACCATCGGTTGAAAGAATCAGACGCCGCAGATCGATTCCGGTATCCTTAATTTTGGCTATTTCTGCCAAATCTCTTCGAATGCTGCCTTCGCGGACCAAAATATGAAGCCCCATTCGCAATCGTTCCAGAACCTGGTCAGCATTGATCGGCTCGTGACAGGAAGAAATTCCACCGGCAACATAGGCAGCCAGTTTTCTATCACGGGCTCCGGCTGAATGTCCTTCCAGGGTCTTACCGGCAGCCAGGGTCTGTTCGAAGCGCGGCAATACTTGTTCTGGCGCCTGTAGCACCCCTTGCCAGTAGCTTTCTCCCAACCCGAGAATATCATCTCGGTTCAGGAGTTTGGCCAGGATTTCCGGTGGCATGTCGCGGGCGGTTCGGCTGATGGATACCAGAGCAGGGGCGGTTGCCAGGATTTTAATCGGTTGGTCCTTCAAGGACTCCTGAAAGTCGTTAACCCCCTCGTATCCGCATACAAAGAAGGGCTCCAAGGTTTCGGTCACGATCGTGGTTGTGCCGCCGGCGATGGTGTATTTTAAAAACTCGGCGACCGTAAACATCCAGGCAATATGGGTATGGCCATCGATTAATCCCGGGATGATGGTTTGACCGTCGGCATCGATGACCTTGGTCTGAGGACCGATGCTGTCCTCCGCGTTTTCGCCCACGTAAGCAATCCATTTACCTTGAATGGCGATGCCGAGGTTCGGCAGAATTTCCCCGGTATAAACGTTGACGACGTTCGCGTTGACAACGATGAGGTCCGCTTTCTCCTCACCCAAAGCCACTTTCATCAACTGATGGGTTTCGGCTGC
>JASFFJ010000354.1:0-8158 GCA_050124355.1 Desulfobacterales bacterium
CGCCGGTGATTATCAGGAAGAAACAGAAACACCCCCTCCGCCACTGATATTCAGCGATGTTCTCGTCGAAAAAGGTCTTTTTACTTACAAGGATGCCCAATCGGACGTTAAATTTTCTATCAGCATCGATCACCTGGCGGCTAAAATTACCGGTTTTGATGAACCCCTGAAGTTGGATTTTAAAGGCGCATTCGATGATATACCATTGATTCTAAGCGGCACCATCGGTCCCATTTGGGCCTGGGTCGAACCGGGTTATTTATTGCCGGCCAACCTCACCGTACAATCAGGTGGAACAACCGCAACGATCTCGGGCGAACTGAACGATCCCATCAATTTAAAAGATCTGGCATTTGATATTACGGCTCAAGGGTCATCCGTTGCTGAAATCGCCGAGCTGGCAGGGTTGTCCGATGTGCCGAAATTCGGTGCGTTTAAGCTGGCGGCCAGGGTGAACGATCCTACCGGCAAACTGGCAGTTGAAAACCTGGATGTTCGGATCGGAAACCAAGAACGCCTTGCCATATCGCTTACCGGTCATTTAACAGATCTGTTCGCCCTGCGGGGAGTGAATCTGAATTTTACGGCACACGGTCAGGATTCCGCCAAATTAACCCAATTTGGCCTCCCGGCGCTGCCGGAGCAAGGTGCCTTCAAAGTCACTGCCCAAATTTCGGATTCTGAAGCCAACGTGTTCAGGGTGAGCGATCTAACTGTCGTCTTGGGAGAAAATGAGGTGAATGGACAGGCAAATTTAAACCTGACGGAGAACGTTCCTTTGTTAACGACCCGGCTGACATCGCAAAATTCTAGATTCGGACCACTCAATTTGGATCTTACCATGACAGACCCGCTTGAAAAACCGGCCATCAAAAAGATAGATCTCAAACTCGGCACCCCTGAGCTGGCTGAGATTCGTTTAACCGGCATGGTTGCTGATCTGTTAGAATTGCAAGGGATCGAACTCGACGTTGAGGCCAGCGCGAAAGATCTGGCCAATTTAGAACAAGTGATCGGGCAGCCACTCCCGGTTCGTGGTGCCTTTAGCGCCGCCGCCAAGGTTATCAGCCCGTCCCCTAAAAATCTAAAAATCCCTGATCTTAAAATTACGGTCGGGAAAAACGATATTACGGGATCTCTTAATCTGGATCTAAGAGATGGGCCGCCCCAGCTGGAAGCAAACTTGTCATCGCCAAAACTAGATCTGCCGAGTGTTCTTTTGCCGGACCTTGCCGGTCGGGGTTGGGCCAAAGGCCTGGGCCAGGTCCGCCCCGTCAAACTGGCTGTCAAACTGGCCGGTTTTTCCCAGGAGATTGCCGTCAAAAAAATCGATTTACAAGCAGGAACCTTGGCATCGGCAGCGTTGCATCTGAGCGGGTCGGTTAAAAATCTTATGGCACAACGCAGCGTCGATCTTAAATTTTCCTTGCGGGGCAAAGAACTTGAAAAACTCAAAGAAATCATCGCGCAACCAATCCTTTTCACACCGCTTCCGGGCCAAGGGGCCTATGCCATCTCCGGTAATATCAGTGATCCGGCCCCCTCCGTATTTAAAGTCAACGATTTCAAATTGGTCCTGGCAGATAATGAACTGACCGGCTGGCTGGATTTTAACCTGACCGCTCAACCGCCTCAATATGAGGTGGATCTATCTACCCCAAAGTTCAACCTGAAACCGTTTCCGATTCCAAAGAAGGCCGCCTACGCTAAGCTTAATAAAATAGAGGACCTGGGGCCGCTAAAAGTTCATTCGAAAGTTATCCTCAAGGGCGATGAATGGTCCCTTTCGAAATTTAACCTGCAAGCCGGCACCGATCAACTGGCCGTGGTCCAGGCCAAAGGTTCGATCAAGGATCTCACCGATCAACGCGGTATCGATCTTCGTATTCATGTGAAAGGAAAGGATGTTGCTAACTTCAGTAAGATCACCGGCCAATCCATACCCCTCAAAGGGGCCTATGCAATATCCGGTAGGCTAACGGACCCCGCTCAAAGTAAATACAACCTCAGCGACCTGGTGTTCAAGCTTGACAAAAATGCCATGGCAGGCTCGCTGGATCTGAATCTAAGCGACAAACAGCTCCGTTTGGCAGCCGATCTCGCGGCACCCACGTTCACTCTGCAGCCGGTGACGCTCCCCGCCTTGGAAACACTTTCCCGTATCGAGGATTTTGGGCCGCTGAAGTTGACATTCAACCTGGCCGGTACCGGCAAAAAATTAGCCGTCGACAATCTGAATTTCAATTTGGGTCGTGATGACCTTATCACGGTGTTATTGAAAGGATCGATTAACGATCTGTCGAGCGTGCGCGGAATGAAGCTGGAATTCAACGCCAAGGGCAACAATATCTCAAACTTTAAAAAATTGGTAGGAGCTGAAATATCTATTCAAGGACCCTTCGCTGTTTCCGGCGAGTTTATCGATCCTGCCCCTAGAATCTTCAAGATTTCTTCCTTCAATGCTGCAGTGGGAGAAAACAATCAAAGTGGTTGGCTGGAGTTGGATCTGACCGCCCAAAAACCGCGGTTAACCGGCGAACTGTCATCGGATAAATTAGACATGCGACCGCTTTTCGCAGCGGATGAAAAGAAAAGCAACGGAAAAGCCAAATCGGTCCAGCCCACTGTCCAGGAAGATAAAAAATTGAAAGCGAAAACCATGTCTAAATCTGCAGACTCCGGTGCTCAAGGTGCCAGAGTTTTTTCAGCCGAGCCGCTCCCGTTGGAGTCGCTTTCGCGAATGGATGTCGATCTAAAATTTCGAAACAAAGAAGTTCTGTTACGGACGATGGCATTTAATGACGCGATCGTGGATGTTCTGCTTAAAAACGGCAACCTGGAGATAAAACCCTTTAAATTTGCGATTGGTGGAGGTAAAGCAGATGTACAGTTTGCTCTACGGTCTCATGATACTCCCGCTACCTTGGCGGCGACACTGGCTATTGATCAGCTGGATATTGGCCCGATGCTTGATCAGCTGGGATATCAGCGCAGCATGGAAGGCAATCTGGACGTGAATTTTAATCTGGCCGGCGCCGGTAACTCAATTGCCGCCTTGATGGCAGGTCTCAACGGCAACATTCATACCACCATGAGCAATGGGCAAGCGTCTAGCGAATACCTTGACCTGCTTGAGAAGTATCTTGGCGGTGGTATCCTGCGAATAGTCAACCCGTTTGAGGATAAAAGAGAATTCGCGCCGGTGAATTGCTTTGTCAATAATACCGAAATCAAAGACGGTTTGGCAGATGTTAAGCTATTGCTGGATACCGATCGAACAAGCATTTTCGTTGCCGGAGATATTAACTTGAAAACCGAGAAACTTGATCTGGGCATCAAGCCGGCACCCAAAAAAGGTGCCATGCCCGCCGATATCAGCTTCAGCCTCAGGGATCTGTCTCAGCCGTTTGAACTGGGCGGCACCCTTGCCAGGCCCTCGCTTGCTATTGATTTCGGCCGGACGGCCTTCGTGATCGGCAAATTGGCCGGCGCACTGGCCTTGGGTCCCATCGGTTGGGCCGCCTTTTTTGTGGATGTATCATTGGGCAAAAAGGATCCGTGTGCTGTAGCAATGGAAGCAGCTAGGCAAAAAGATCAACCGCCAGGCGCAAATAAAGCAGAAGATTCAACGAAAGTAACCGCTACCGAAAATGAAAAGAAAAAAGAAAAAAAATCCGGTGGATTTTTTAAGCGGTTGTTTGGGAATTAATGGAATCGTTGAAAAGGAGTATTTATTATGGATCCTCTCTGGATACTGGTCGCTTTTATCCTGGGATTTGCCGTTAACCGCGTGGGGCTGCCGCCGTTGGTCGGATATTTGATCGCCGGGTTTGTGCTCCAGGCAATCGGTGTTGAAGGCGGAGAGACGCTTGAAAAAATTGCCGATCTGGGTGTGACCCTGTTGTTGTTTTCCATCGGCTTGAAATTGCGGCTGGGGAGTCTGGCAAAACCTGAAATCTGGGCCGGTGCTTCGATTCACATGGTAGTTACGGTCATTGTTTTCGGAGCCGGCATCTATGTCCTCAGCCTAGCAGGATTCTCGACATTCGGGACCCTGGATTTCAAACTCTCCTTGTTGATTGCCTTTGCTTTGAGTTTTTCCAGTACGGTGTTTGCCGTTAAGGTACTGGAAGAACGGGGGGAGATGTCCTCTCTCCACGGTCGGATCTCCATTGGTATCCTGATTATGCAGGATATCTTCGCCGTCCTTTTTTTGACCTTCTCCACCGGAAAAATCCCCTCGCCCTGGGCCATCGCATTGGTGGGCGGCCTTTTAATTGCCAGACCGCTGCTCCTCGCCATTTTATCCCGGGTCGGCCATCGGGAACTCCTGCTGCTGTTCAGCGTATTTCTGGCGCTGGGGCTGGGAGCCGGCGGCTTTGATTTTGTTGGGTTAAAACCCGACTTGGGGGCATTGTTTGTCGGTGTACTTGCCGCCGATCACCCGAAAGCTGAGGAAATGGCCAAAGGGCTATTGAGTTTTAAAGATCTGTTTCTTGTCGGTTTTTTTCTCAGCATCGGTTTGGCCGGCGCACCCACATTGCAGGCAGTCGGCATTGGCGGTCTGTTGACGGTCGGCGTGATCTTCAAGGTCGTGCTCTTTTTTCTCCTGCTCACCAGATTCAAACTAAGGGCGCGAACGTCCCTGCTGGCATCTTTTAGTCTTGCCAACTATAGCGAATTCGGTCTCCTGGTGGCCACCAACGGCTTTAAATACGGCTGGATAGGAAGTGAGTGGCTCACCATCCTTGCCATCGCCCTATCCATGACCCTCGTGCTGGCATCGCCATTGAATTCATTTGCCCACTCAATTTATTCACGATTTTGCGAACGATTGAAATCATTTGAAACCAAAACGCGACTTGCCGAGGACCAACCTCTCGATCCAGGTGATGCGCAGATTGCGATTTTCGGCCTGGGCCGTGTCGGAACCGGCGCTTATGACGACATGCGCCGCCGTCATGGAGGGGTGGTCATCGGGATTGATTTCGATGAAAAGAATGTCCAAAAGCACCTTGAAGCCGGACGTAAGGTCATTCTCGGTGATCCTACGGATCATGACTTCTGGGCCAAAACCCGCCAAGGTAAGGGAAAAATCCGGATGGTTCTGCTAACCCTGCCTGAACACACGGCAAATATGGCCGCCGTGGCCCAGTTGACTGAAATGAAGTTTGCCGGAACGATTGCCGCCACGGCAAAATTTGAAGATGAGGTCGAAGAGTTGAAAACAGCCGGTGCGCAGGCCGTCTTTAATTTATATGCCGAAGCCGGCTACGGCTTTGCCGAACATGTTTGTGAGACCCTGGATGCTAAAACAAAGGGCAAAGAACTCATGAATTCGGAAGAAGGAATGCGGAATGCGGAATGAGAAAAGCACAGTGCAATGGGCCTAGTGTTAAACTTGAGGTTTATCAGTTGAATGGATGATTGGTTGATGGAAATAAGCCCTTATGTTAGCAAAAAAGCCAGTGGGACGAAAATGGGGTCAGGGTTTGATCAGTGATTTTAGATAGGTTATTGATCACAAATCAAACCCTGACCCCATTTTTTTAAGAAAATCATAACGTATAAATTTCTTTTATCGATGAAACATAGGAAACTTTTTCAAGTTCCCAATCCGATTTTGTGCATATGCCAGAAAGCACCCCAATAAACCTCACATTAGCATTTCTTGCAGCACCCAAATCGTGCAACGAGTCACCAACAAAAATTGCTTCGTCTGATTTGGCATTGAAATATTTTAATGTTTTAATAATTCCTTCTGGATCGGGTTTGAAATTTTTTACTTCATCGCCTGATATTGAAAAATCTATGATAGAATCTAAATTATAGTATCTAATCACTGAATCCATAGACTCTCTTCTTTTAGAAGAAATGAAACAGGATTTTTGATTATTTTCTTTTATCTTTAACAAAGTTTCTTTCGTACCTTCTATTATGGGAAACAGATGATTTTCTGAATTATCTCTGTTTTTGGCAATGAACAATTCTTTTATTTTATGGTGATTTTCTTCAGGAACTATATTAGGCATCCAAGTCATAATTTTGACTCCGATATTTTTTTTATAAAACTCATTAGGAATGCTTTTAGAAGCACCAAGGCTTTCAGCGATGTTCCTAAATAGATCCAGATAGTAGTTTATTGAAGACAGTACAACCCCATCTACATCCAAAAGTATGTATTTATATTTAGAAATCATTTGAAAATATCAATAATTTTATAAGTAATGAATTGCCGTAATTCGAACAGCCACAGAGACCTAACCCCTGGCTCCATTAGTTTCCTTGAACACACGTGGCAGAAACACCCCGGCCAAAAAAATCATTCCACCCGCGCCTATAAAGATACCAATAATCAACCATGTGCGGTTGTCCGCGATACGTGCATCGCTGGGATCGGCCGGATCATAGAGAATCTCAAGACGCGTTCCCTTCATGCCTTTGTAACCCGACGATGCTGATTTTGAGGCAAACGAGTAACTCCTTCCATCCACCTCGAAACGAATTATTGGACGGTAAACGATCGAAGTGGTCCTTCGGCCCCCACTCGTTGTTGACGAGGTCTCGCGTCGAACCTCCGTAACCGTTCCCATAGTCTTCTCTGCCCTGGCTTCAAAATCACGCTCGTAAAGGTAGAAATAGATCCCGAAGACCATGAAAGCCAGCCCAAATAATACCAGATACAAACGTATTTGCCGTGGTCCAAATTTAAACCACTGGGACGTTTTCATGATGCATTCCTCCACCATAGGACAATAAACAAAAAATAGGGGACGTTGTTGTTTATATTGACTTATTGATCTTCCCGTTTTAGGATTTTTGATATGCCCGATGTTGAGACCCCAACCCGCCTGGCTACTTCGGCCAATGAAACTCCATGCCTCTTTACCAGTCCGAGCGCAATCCGGGCCCGGACCCGACTTACCTCCTTACGCCGGCCACCCGCTTTTAACTCTGCAATGGATATATTTTCACTTTTGCATAAGTGAGCTATATATTCATCAATTTTTTGGTGATGTTCCTTGACCGGCAGTTGATATTTAATCCCGGCTTCAGCTTCTTTGATGACTCGTTCTACAAATTCGCCATTGCCTAGTATCCGATCGTCACTCAATTCTCTATCTCCAGAGCGACGCATTGCCTTCACAGCCGACCAACCACCTAAAGAACGGATAAGCCCTCCACCAACAAGCTCGGGACGTCGACCATCATCGCTTGCCTTTTTAACATAGTTGCGATATGCCTTTCTGGCCCCGCCTTTCCTTTTGCCAAAATATTTCAGTACGTAGTCGCTATCCTGCCAGTCATTTGTAATAATACCCATCAAAACGCCATGGCCACTCCAGCGGTAACGATCCAGTTGAGCTAAATCTTTTACCAGTTTTGCCCGCAACGGATTCAAATGAATATACCTTACCAGCTCTTTAAAATAGGCATCTTCATCACAGACTATGGACTTATAACGGTTCTGAAATAAATATCCCCAGCGACGATGACGTCGGTTATACGACACAGCATAGCCGGTCAATAACCGTCGCATAAACCCGGAAAGACCGAACTCTGAGCTTCGTAAAAGAATGTGGGCATGATTGGTCATCAGCGCCCAGGCGTAGATGCTTGTTTTGGTACCGGTTGATATCTCCCCCATACGCCTTACAAAATTTTTTCGGTCAGCAACATCGTTGACAATCCGGCGTTTTTCGATTCCTCGTACAATTACATGATGCAAAGTACCGGGTGCGTCTAACCGAGCCCGACGTGGCATTATATCCCTCCTAACCGAATTTTTTTATCGGTTACATAACACCAATAAGTTTGATTTGTCAACAACGTCCCCTATTTAAAATATACTACAAACGACAAACACCCTGATCGAGCCTCACGATTTGATCAAGGTGTCAATTGTTTATCTGTTAGGGTGCGTTGCCAAAGGAAATACTTATCTTATTTCATCGAAGAGGGCTAAACCGTCGACCGCTCTTCTTCATACACTGCAACTGACAACATACAACTCACAACCTACAAAAAGGGTTAATCGCTCCCCCATTTTTTCAGATACTCACCGCAAAGTTCCTCCACCGTGGGAATGTATTCTTCCTTGGGAATGGACAGCAGGGTGTAGTTGAGAAAATTCTCCCAGTTGATGTTACCACTGAAG
>JASFFJ010000355.1:0-8118 GCA_050124355.1 Desulfobacterales bacterium
GGCGCCGGTTCACTGTTGGTTCCGGCGATACAACCGGCCGAGGCCGCCGACAAAACACTCCAGGTACCGACCCGCCCATTCGGCAAAACCGGAGCGGAGGTTTCTATTCTTTCACTGGGCGGCATGTTCAACATCTCCGCCAATCAAATCTTGATGAAACAGGCCATGAAATGGGGCGTAACGTACTGGGATACGGCGGATTGCTATCATAGAGGCAGTGAAAAGGGTATCGGCAAATATTTCAATAAATATCCTGAAGATCGTCGTCGGGTTTTTCTGGTAACCAAATCCGACTCTCGGAGCCCCAAAGGCATGACAAAGCTTTTAAATCGATCCCTTGAAAACATGCAAACCAACTATATTGATCTTTACTTTGTGCATGGCATCCGTAGTATTGATGAATTGGACGATAACACCAAAGCCTGGGCTGAAAAAGCCAAGGCCGCCGGCAAGATCCGCTTTTTCGGTTTCAGCACACACAGCAATATGGAAGAATGTATGCTGGAAGCCGCCAAACTCGGCTGGATTGACGGTATCATGATGACGTATAATTACCGCCTGATGCATAGCGACCACATGAAGCGTGCGGTAGATGCCTGCGTCAAAGCGGGTATCGGAATGACCGCCATGAAAACCCAGGGCGGAGGATCGGTAAAGACGGATACGGATGCCGAGCTTAAAATGGCCGGACAGTTTCTGCAAAAAGGTTTCACCGACGCCCAGGCCAAACTCATGGCAGTTTGGCAGAATCCAAATATTGCCAGTATCTGCTCGCAAATGCCGAACATGACCCTTCTGATGGCCAACGCTGAGGCTGCCGCGGGCAAGACGCAACTTTCTTCTATTGACAGGAAATTATTACAACAATACGCGCAGGACACTCAGGCGGATTATTGTGCCGGCTGCGCGGCAATTTGCGAGTCTGCCGTGACCGGTGATGCACCGATCAGAAAGGTGATGCGGTATCTCATGTACAGCCGCAGCTATGGCGACCATGATCGTGCTTGTCGGCGTTTCAGAAATATTGCGCCCGGCATCCGGCGACGGATAGCCGATTTAGAATATTCATTGGCCGAACAAAGATGTCCCCAAAAAATGCCGATTGGACGGCTCATGAGGGAGGCGGGTGAGGAATTAGCTTGAGAACTAACTCGTTTTAACTGAATTTCAATGAGCGTAATCCACTTATGCTGTTTGACTACGAACTAACATCTTGATTTCAAGTTGATATTTGTTCTGAAATATCGATATGTTGGATTGATTATAGCCTGATAACGCCAATTTTAGCAATCGAATATCGAACAAGCAAGTTACGAGTTACGAATTTTTTCTTTTATTTTGCTTTGCGGTTTTCACACTTGCCACAAAAATTGAAATTAACTGATTGCTTTCATCAATTAATGGCTCAAGTTTTGATGCCGGCTTTAATAATTTAGCTTTTCCAATGATAAGCAACCATATCCTCGTTTCACGCAATTCTTTCAAAGATACCTTCATTTTATGGATAAAGTCAGCACGAGATTCCGCATCCTGCGCTTCACCATAATTGGGAGCCGGAGCTGTACCACATCTTATAAGTTGTCCGGCAATGTGATTTCCTGCTTTTGTTTTAGGTAGCGATTCTGCTACATGAAGAATCCTGACGGCAAAATCAATGAGGCGATCTTCAAGGTTAAATTCTTTATTTTCCTTCGTCATTCGTTATTCCTTGTTCGTTATTCGATTATTGCTGCTTATACGACAACTTAAGCTGTCAATATAACGGAAATAATTTATTGGACATAGCTCTGGTGTTTTGATGATGCTGTCCGGTCATTTAATTTCTATTTTTCTGCTAAAGTACACCGTCAAGACAAGGACCAAAAATGTAGACAATCCTAATATCCAAACTCCACGCCACCGCAGCTTCGATAATTGCCCGTTCTCGGGTCGGCAAGCAGCCGTGGAAATGAAGCAGGTGCTATCAGAAGAATTATTAGGGCCGTCAGATTCCAGGGCACGGCTGTCTATGACCGATTCGGCACCCAAGCCAAAGGCCAGGGGATCAACAATGATTCCGTTCTCAATCCCGTCGGCATCCCCGAACCCGCCGTCCCTGAGGTTCAGATATGCCACTTTGCGATCGGCGCCGAATGTGATGTATGCAGAATAATCCACCCATTCGGCGTTAACAGGATCATACTTGTGCCATTTACCCTGGTCGGCAGCTGCTCCGGAAAGATAGAGGGTCACTATGGTCTCATCGCCAGGGGCATCGACCCGCAGTTTGAAGGAAAGCAAGCCAAACTGGACGGCTGCGGGCGCACCATCGCCTTCAAGGGAAAAAATCTCATCGTCCGGGTCTTCGATTTCCAGGGATATCAAAGAATCCACATTGTCGGCATCCCGGATACTAAGACCCAGCTGAAGGTTTCCTGTATCAATACATTTGATATCGTCCTGATCCCCATCCATGATACCGTTTTGATCGAGATCCAGCGTGGGGTCTGCTTCCTGATCGTCCGGGATACCATTGCCGTCAAGATCACAGTCCGAGAAATCCGTCGTAAAGGCAGCGTCGGCAGACCAGTCCGAAACCCCGCCGCGGTCGCTGAAAAACCGAACCCGCCAAATATAATCCACGTCTGCCTCCAGGATCAGCTTCGGTACTGTTAACGAAGTGAGTGCAGTCGCGCTGGTGATATCATACACACAGAAATCATCATCCGCTCTGAATATCTGCCACTGGGATTTTGCGTGACGGCTGTCAGGATCCGTTACATAGAACACGTCGGTTCTCAGCTCCGGTGTCGGCGATACAATTTCCTCATCGAACGGCGCCAGGATAACGGGTGCATCCGGACGAGAAGGATCTTCAAATGTATTGGGGTCGGTACCCATCAAATACTCATCTAGATTGTTGATCCCATCGCCGTCTGGATCTTCGACAGCGTCATCGATCAAGGGATCCAGGCCATACTGAATTTCCCAGGTATCGGGCATACCGTCATTGTCGTCGTCCGAATCGGCGTTGTTGCCCAGCCCGTCGCCGTCGGTGTCAGTTGTCTCATTCGGATCAAAGGGAAAATCATCCTGGTTATCCGGCACACCGTCGCCATCGCTATCTGGCTCTGGTGGAGGTTTTGGTTTGCCGTAACTGAACGTGTGGACCAGCTCCTCAGAATAGGCGCTTTCATTGCCGTCTTCATCATAAGCGGTGGCAGCAAAATAATACGTACCACCGTCGTCAAACCCTGTGAGCGTAACCTCTGTGACATCGCCCACATTGATGGGGTCGAAATAATCGCCGCTGGCAGTACCATAATAAATATAGTAGCCGGCCAGATCCGGTTCGGTATTGGCATCCCATGCCAGGCTGAGCTCGGCACCATAGGCGCTAAATGGCATCAGGAGCAAAACAGAACTCAAAGTGGCTAGTAAAAAAAAATTCTTGAGTTGTGCGTATTTTGTCGATTGTAGGTGTTTGTTTTTTGTGTTCAAAGGTGAGGATCTTCAACTTAATTTGAAATATTTGCTACCCTGATTATCGGCTTTACAGACACAATCTTGAGGATTTTCTATTCATATAAGATGATCGCTTTTTTGAACTAGTAATGTCCAAAGATAGCATTCAAAGGGGTTCACAGAAAATTACGATGGGGATAAGGTCTCATATCAAGAGAGATAGGGGCCACCTTTTGGTCGGAATCAATTCCAGAGACCCTATACAGATTAGGGATTCGTGCTGAATCTGATCCGTTGAATCCTGATTTCCGGGGCTTGAAACACTAGTGCCACTTCATGAATAGAGGGAAAACGCATGGAAACAACTTGAATAATGGGAACAAGTTTAACAGATGGTTGAGGATAATTAGCCGCAGACGCGCACGGTCATTTTATTAGAGAGAAAATCCGTCTGTGTATTTATGTGTGGGTATGCCTGCCCAATGAAATCGCTGTTGCTTATTTTTCATTGGGGTGGCTAATTCAAGGTGGGCTGAATCTGTGAACGCTACAATTCCGAAACGCTGAATTATGGGATTTATACCCCAACGTTGCAAACGTCCGAGGGCTTCAGATTCAAGGCGTCAAGGGTAAGGCGTAGTACTTTACTTCGAGCCCTTGACAACACAGAAGCTAAAGTCCTCCGGCGTTCCCGACGTGTTGGGTCGTAGCTCGAAGAGCGAAGTCAGATGAATTCACCGGGAGTGGTTTCCATAAAATCTTGCTATTATCAAGATATTTTCAATAATAACGAAATATTTAAAATTCTTTGCCCTGTTATCTATGCAACTAAGGGGTTTTACCCTGTTATCTATGCAACTAAGGGGTATAGATAGCCCGCATGGTCTCAATCTCCGATCGGATCGCATTCTGCAGTGATTCAGGTGCCAGCACCTTAGCCTTTGCGCCCCACCTCAACACCCAGAATTCAATCTCCTTGGTGCCGGCCACTTCTGCTTCAAAAATAATGGAACCATCTTTTTGCATCTCAAATTTTTGAGTGTCATGCCAGGTCTTCTCCTGGATGTACCCGGCAATGTCAGCCGCAAACCAGATCCGGACCCTGACTGTTTTTCCGTGAAACACGCCGAAGCTGGATTTCATGAAATCATCTAAATTGAAGTCCTCAGATATTTCAAAAGTCTCATCAGTAACCTGGATATTTTTTATGCGGTCCAGGGCAAATATACGGACATCATTTCGCATTCCACAGTTTCCGATCAGATAAAATGTGCCGTCAAAAAACCAGATTTTATAGGGCGCCACTTTTCGTCGCGTTTCCCTTTTGCGGCTCATGGTGTAGTACACAATTTCGATAATTTTTTTTTGAATCGCCGCGTCGCTAATCCTGCCGATTAAATCCTTTAAGTGACCGTACTGTTTGTAGGGTTCTGCTTTTACTTCGAGGCTTTTTTCGATCTGTTTAAGATATTCGATGTACGCCGGCGGCAAAGTGATCTTTATCTTCTCAAACAAAGATTCCAGAGAGTCGTAAAGCACGGTATCCTTTAATACCCCCATCATCCCCCGGCTGAAATAAAGCGCCATCAGTTCTGTGAGGTTGAAGGGTATGGGAATATTGTGTTTGGCCGTATCGAGAAACGACCAGATACTTTTACCATCTATTTTTTCCGAATAAAGCGGAAAACCGGCAACTTGCAAAGCTTCGAGGTCTCGATATACAGTTCGCCAACCGCATTCAAGGCCTTCAGCCAAATCTGCGGCCGATTTCCCCATATGGGAAGAAATTAACGTTTGAATGATTTTCCATTGCCTGGCCAGCTGATCTCCCCTCGCCATATATTGCCTCCATCGGATAGATACACGTCACAGATTTTCGTTTTTAGAATTGATTGCAAGAAACTTAAAACCTTTTCTTTAATCCAGTCAAGCCCGTAAGTTTTAAAAAATCCACACAGTTTGTCCGGATCTGACAAACTCTCATGTTAATCTGACTTTCAAACAATCAACGAGGCTAAAAAACACCATGCGACCGGAACGAAAATCATTCAAACAACATAGGGAGGACCCAAAATGACGAATAGCATTTCTTATCCGGACTATTACGACTGTTATGAATACCACGGAAGCACTACCATTGAATTGACCCGCAAACAGGATGGGACGACCATTTGGCGCGATTGGATCTTGTTCGACACGGTTGAAGAGGCCACTGAATATTTCAACGATACCTGTGTTACACAGTAGCGGATAAAGATTCAGATTAGGGCTTTCGCCCCAATTATTCCATATAGTTTCCCAGCGTGGACGGCCACATAAAACACTATATCAGCAAAAAAATTGTCTGAATGAGGAGGTCTTACAATGATCAATAGAAAGGTTACCGGCGTCGGATGTTATGCGAAACCGGCAAAGCTCAGTCGGGTTTTCAAAAAAATGGTGCGAAATTACACCCTGGGGCAGTTTAAACGCATCAATCTTGCCAATTGTCAAGATATGGCAGGGGGGGTCGATGGTACAATCATGCTGAAAGCACTTATCTCCGGTGATGCCGGATATTTCCCGGCGCCGGTTTCTAAATCCTGCGGTGCCGCCGAAAACAGAAAAATTACCGGCTTTTTTTTAACATTCAGGAATCAGGGTCTGAATTTGTCAATATTTGCCCGCGGAGACCGCAACATCCAGCAAACCTACACGACCCGCTTGGATGGAGTTACGGAATTAAGGCAAAAACGGCTCAACTGAAAGGTTCCAGGTTCGGGGTTCATGGTTCAAAGGTTACATCCTATGAATCCTGATCACAATGTTCATCGACATCTGGCATACCCCTCATACCCTATTGAGTGAAACGTATTTAAAACCAGATAAAGAGACGCTCTCCTTGATACGAGCTTGTCTGGGTTTTTTCAACCCGGAACCTTGAACCCTGAACCGCTCAATCTATATTTTACATCTGTTTTAACCTTGATTCGAGGCACTGTTTTCAGATCTGTCAAGGTGGAGCTGCAACCCAGTTGCCCTATTCTTCCTCAATGTGGCATCCTTTACAGCTGGAAGGGCCGGGATTGGGAAGTCTGTCTTTAAGCACCCGGCCGGACATTTCCAGACGTTTATTTTGAGCCTTGATTTCCTTGTGGCAACCGATACACATTTTGTGATAAGCCGTTTTGTAATAGACGATCAACTCATCCTCATCGACCTTGCCGCCACCCACCGTGATTGGTGATTCAATCCCGTCATGGCAGCCGGACGTGGTACAGTTTTCAATCGGTCCATCCATCTCCCATTGATGGTGACAGGTATTGCAAGTATACGTAAAGTGGGTACCATGGGGGAAAGGAACGGACGGCTGTTTGGCCTCCACATCTTCAGGCGGTCCCAAATGGATAACTCCCAGGGGAACACTTATGCTCTCATCGTCACTTTCCCCCGAAACAACCATTGCATTGCCTAAAATTATAGCCAGAATTAAACAAAGAACGCCGATGCTTATTTTATACATCCTCATCCCCCTTACGATTTAAATTATATTTAAAAAATAAAACTATTCAAACGGATAAATTCAAAGAGGAATTAATGCTTCAAATTTAAAAAAAATGCAACCAAAAAATAACATCCGTTGAAATTAATTCAAAAATTCAATCTGCCTGGATAGGAACCCTTGCCAAGGCCGCAATAATATCATAGGGTCTCTTTATTGCACTCAATTCATAAGCCACCGGCATCGTTCAAGTTTAATTTTGTGTGTTCTCCCGGTGACGGTAGAACCTTTTCAATTCTCATCCCGCCAAAGGGCGGGGTGGCTTATGAATTGAGTCAGAGACTCACCCTATACACATCCTCCACCTAACTGGGGGATGCAGAATTTAAATAGGGATAATGTCAAGAAAATCACGCATATCCCAGCTAATAGTTTTCAATTAAATAATATTACGTTACATCAGATTGTTGAGAAAATATTTGAATCCGTCCAAATCACAACAACGGCTGCAGTACATGTGGTTGAAAGCGGTCATTTACTGTTTTTGTCTCCTTTCAAGCGGTTTTTTGATATTTAAGAATGATTGGCAAAACCTTCATGGGCTGCAAGGGATATTACAAGCGACCATCGTTACAGCATATATCCTTATCCTGCTGCGGATCGGGATGCCATTGAATTATCACCCCCGGCAACAGGTATTACATTCGAATTTGGGATATGGCACATGGATTACCATAACGCGGGCAATGTTGATTGCCATACTTGCCGGCTACCTTTTCCAGCCATGGCCCCATTCGCGCATTTTTCCCGGCCGCCTGTCATGGACACCCGGCATCCTTTACTTAGCGGCATCATTTCTGGATTTTCTGGATGGTCGGGTCGCCAGAGCCAATCAACATGAAACCCGTTTGGGAGCATTTCTCGATATTAATTTCGATGCACTCGGATTATTGATTGCGCCACTTTTGGCAGTCTGGTACGGTCAGCTGCCATATGCCTATCTGAGTGTCGGCGCTGTTTATTATTTGTTAGTTTTCGGAATCTGGCTGAGAAGAAAATATTCGAAGCCTGTGTTCGAAATCAAGCCCAGACGCAGCGCCCGTATCATCGCCGGTTTTCAAATGGGCTTTGTAGGCATCGCACTGCTGCCTGTTATCTCACCCGCGATAACAAAGGGGGCCGCTTACATATTT
>JASFFJ010000356.1:0-8107 GCA_050124355.1 Desulfobacterales bacterium
GTAGACTCAAGGACGAGGGCCAAGCCATCATTTTTATTACCCACTTCATAGACCAAATGTACGAAATCGCAGATACCGTCACCGTCCTCAGAAACGGGACCTATATCGGGACCTGGCCTGTGGCCGAACTTAACAAGCTCCAGCTCATTTCTAAACTACTTGGCAAAGAGGCGGAAAAGCTTTCGGAAGTAACCGCCAGCCGGTTAGGAAATGAGTCCGGGGATGGTCATGGGCGTAGCCCGAGTGTCGTGGAAGCCCGCGGCTTGGGTAAGACCGGCGGGATCAGACCCATGGACCTCCAGGTGGCAGCCGGAGAGGTACTCGGCTGCGCTGGGTTACTAGGTTCCGGTCGCACCGAATTAGCGAACCTCCTCTTCGGGATCGATACCGCCGATGAAGGGGTCCTACTCGTCGAGGGTGAGCGAACAAAAATTAAAAATCCTCGTAAGGCGCTTCAACTGGGATTGGCTCTGAGCCCCGAAGATCGTAAAGATCAAGGTATCATCGGTGATCTCTCGGTCAGGGAGAATATCATCCTGGCCTTGCAAAACCGCAAAGGCTGGTTTAAAACCCTGAGCCGGGCAGAGCAACAAGAAATTGCGGATCGCTACATCGACATTCTCAATATCAAAACCCCTACGGCGGATCAAGCCATCAAGAATCTCAGCGGCGGAAATCAGCAGAAAGTTATCATCGGCCGCTGGTTGGCCGCCAACCCGAAGTTCCTCATTCTTGACGAACCCACCCGGGGTATCGACGTGGGTGCCAAGACCGAAATCCAGAAACTGATAGTCGAACTTAGCAAGCAGGAGATGGCGGTGATGTTTATTTCCTCAGAGCTTGAGGAGATCGCACGGTGCTCCACCAAAGTGATGGTGATGCACGATATGCAGGTATCCAACACCCTCGAGGGGGAGGACATCAACGAGAACACCATTATGCACGCCATTGCGGAAAGGCACTCAGTCGGTGAATGAAAAACTTTGGCAGGGAGGAGAATTCTCTGCGCGTCTGGCGTCAGGCCTCAAATCTATTCAGTGGCCCCTCATTGCCCTCGGGATGATCCTTCTTTTCAACTTATTTTTCACCGAGGGTTTCTTCGAGATTTCCGTTCAAAACGGTCGCCTCGTAGGGAGTCTCATGGACTTGCTGAAGCGGGCAGCGCCACGGTTGATCGTCGCCCTGGGCATGACGCTGGTCATTGCCACCGGTGGCATCGACATTTCTGTTGGCTCCATCGCCGCCATTGCTGGATCGTTGGCGGTATTGGTGATTCGCGGCGGGGACATCACCTACCTGGCCACCCAGGACACTTCGACAGCATCCATCCTCTTGGTCATCCTAGTCGCTCTCTCGGCGGCAGCGGTCTGCGGACTCTTTAACGGATTACTCGTATCGGTGGTCAAAATACAACCCATCGTGGCCACCCTTATTCTCATGGTCACCGGCAGAGGGATGGCAATGCTTTTCACCGGTGGTTACGTCCTTAACTACGACCATCCCGCCTATATGTCCCTGGGCGTGGGGGACTGGTTGGGACTGCCAATCCCGATATACATCGCGATCTTTATCTTGATTGTATTAGCCGTAATCACCAATCGTACGCCCTTAGGCCTGCTGATTCAAAGCACCGGCGGCAACGAGACCGCCAGTCGCTACTCGGGCACCAATACCACTTTGGTACGGATCCTGGTCTATGTTATCGCGGGGGTCTGTTCCGGAGTGGCCGGGATTATCTTTACCGCCGACGTACAAAGCGCCGACGCCGCCTTTATCGGTCTCTGGATTGAGCTTGAAGCCATCCTGGCCGTTGTTATCGGCGGCACCAGTATGGCCGGCGGCCGATACAGCCTGGCCGGAACGGTGGTGGGGGCGTTGATCATCCAGACTCTCATCACCACTCTACTTACCCGGGCGGTTCCGGTTCAATACACCCTGATCTTCCAAGCGGCCGTCGTGGTCGTCGTCCTCATGCTGCAATCCAACCGGGTCAAAGAGATGGCCTTTAAGCGTCGGGCGCGAAAGGAAGCGAGTACCCATGCGTGATACGGCCCTCAAACGGGACTCCTTCTTCAAACGCAATCTGACGATCATTGCGCCGATCCTGGTGTTTGTCGTCTTCTTTATCATCGGCGGGCTTCTCTTTCGAAATTTTTTCACCCTCCGGGTGCTCTTGAATCTCCTCACCAACAATGCCTTCTTAGGATTGGCTGCGGTGGGGATGACGGTCGTGATCATCTCCGGGGGTATTGACTTGTCGGTCGGCGCGGTGATCTCGACAACCGCCATGATCATCGCCGTGCTCGACAGGTCCGGAATAAGCGCCCCAATGGCGATTCCCATCGCCATTTTATTCGCTACGGGCCTGGGCTTCCTGATGGGCCTGATGATCCAGTACTTCGAGGCACCACCATTCATTGTTACCTTGGCGGGAATGTTCTTCGCCAGGGGGTTGGGTTATGTCCTTAGTCTATCATCGATACCTATCAAAGGACCCTTTTATCACGCCATGTCCACGGCAGGTCTGCGCTTTACCGGCGGCGCCAAGCTGACGGTTCCAGCCATAATTTTCCTGTTCATGGTCCTCGTCGCCTGGTATCTGTTGAAATATACCAAGTTCGGCCGGACCTGCTATGCCATGGGCGGCAATGAACAATCCGCCTTTTTGATGGGGCTGCCGGTGCCGCGGACCAAAGTTTTGATCTACACCTTCAGCGGGTTTTGCTCCGGTATCGGTGGGCTGGTTTACGTTTTCTTTACCCTTTCCGGCTACGGCTTGGCAGCCATCGGCCTCGAACTCCAGGCCATCGCCGCAGTGGTTATCGGTGGCACGCTTCTCACCGGTGGGTTCGGCTCTGTCATCGGAACCCTCATGGGTGTGGGGATTCGGGGCACGATCCAAACATTCATCACCTTTCAAGGAGAACTAAACGTTTATTGGACCCCGATTTTTGTGGGTCTTTTGCTGTTCCTGTTTATTCTCCTGCAGAAAGCGTTCGTGGCCGGTACCAAACTTGGAAAATAACGAGCGTGAGATAAGCGGTATATTCAAATGCCTAAACTAACTTAAACTGATCGGTTCCAGGTTCAAAGTTCTGGGTTCAAAGGTTTTAATATCCCAAATATAGCTTATGTTTCAACACGACGCCCAGATTAACTTAATTCAGCCATCGGGTGTAACGGATTTAGGCGCTTATGAGTGCGAAATCCGCTTAGGATGCATCCTGTAGGTCTCTTTAACCGGGAACCCTGAACCTTGAACCGCTTAACCCATATATAACCCTATAAAGGAGGAAAATTCATGAGACTCGAAGGAAAGACAGCCATTGTCACCGGCGGTGGATCAGGTATCGGTCAGGGGATCTGTTTACGGTACGCCCGCGAGGGGGCCTCGGTAGTGGTTGCGGATTTAGACGCCGCCAGCGCCGAAAAGGTGGCCGAGGAAATCAAAAATGCAGGTGGCAAGGCCCTGGCGGTAACGGTCGATGTTACAGATCGCGAAGGTGTGAAAAACATGGTAGCGGCCGCCGTCAAAGAATTTGACGGCCTCGACATCCTGGTCAACAATGCCGGTGTGGGCAAGATCATCCCATTCCTGGAAACCACCGAAGCCGACTTTGACTTTTTTTTCGGTGTAAACTGCAAAGGCCTGATGATCTGCAGCCAGGAAGCGGCCAAACAGATGATTGCCCAGAACCGGGGAGGCAAAATTATCAATCTGGCCTCCCAAGCCGGACGCCGAGGCGAATCCCTGGTGATGGCATACTGCGCCAGTAAGGCCGCCGTCATTAACATGAACCAATCCATCGCCCTGGCCCTGGCCGAACACAAAATCAATGTCAACGCCATCGCGCCGGGCATCGTGGATACGCCTTTATGGGTGGAAATTGACAAGCAGTTTGCCAAACTTCTCGGCTGGGAGGTCGGTGAGCCCAAGCGCAAGTTTACCGAATCCATTCCGCTGGGACGTATCGAACAGCCCGAGGATGTGGCCGGGGCCGCGGTATTTTTGGCGTCGGAGGACGCCGACTATATCACTCAACAATGCCTCAATGTGGATGGCGGCAACTGGCCGAGTTGATCAATTCTATGAATAACACAACCATAGAAGAGATAGACATCCGGCTATTTGCCGTTCCCTTGCCGGAAGTACTTTCCGATGCCAAACATGGCGATCACACGCACTTTGAGCTCGTCACGGTTACGGTAGCATTGGTAAACGGCTGCCGAGGAACAGGATACACTTACACGGGTGGCAAGGGTGGACGGGCTATCCAGGCGATGATCAAACACGATCTGGCCCCGGCATTGATCGGCAAAGACGGTTCGCAAATTGACGAAATCTACGATTTCATGGAATGGCATGTCCATTATGTCGGGCGCGGGGGCATTGCCGCCTTTGCGATATCGGCCGTGGACATCGCGTTGTGGGATATTCGAGGCAAAACAGTCGGCAAGCCCCTGTGGCAAATGGCGGGGGGCACGTCAAACACAACCAAAGCCTATTGCGGTGGGATTGACTTGGCATTTCCATTGGAGAAGCTGTTGACCAACATTCAAGGGTATCTGGACGGCGGATATAACGCCGTAAAAATAAAGGTCGGTCGCAAAAATCTCGAAGAAGATGTTTCGCGCGTTAAAGCAGTGCGTGAACTCATCGGTGCCGAGACCGTCTTCATGGTGGACGCCAACTACTCTATGTCGGTGACCCAAGCCATCCGGGCTGCTGAAGTCTTTAAACCCTATAATATCCTCTGGTTTGAAGAGCCGATCATTCCGGACAATTATGTCGGCTATGCTCAGATTGCAGAAGCCAGCGGCATGCCCCTGGCCATGGGCGAAAATTTGCATACGATTTATGAATTCGGCTTTGCTTTCGATCAGGCCAAACTATCTTACATCCAGCCCGACGCCTCCAATTGCGGTGGCATCACCGGCTGGCTGCGTGTGGCCGACCTAGCCAAAGCACATGACCTCCCTATTTGCAGCCATGGCATGCAAGAGCTGCACGTGAGTCTGGTCGCGTCCCAACCCAATGCCGGTTGGCTCGAAGTGCATAGCTTTCCCATTGACGAATATACCGCCCGGCCATTGGTTATCGATAACTATCGCGCCGTTGCACCCGACACCGATGGAATCGGTGTCACGTTTAATTGGGATAAGCTGAAGCCCTACGAAGTGTTGTAAAGGGATAGCTTTCTACAAATACAAGTAAATAATCCAGGCCCATCGTAGATCCCGCGTCAGTTTGCGGGGAAGGACCTGGCTTTGATTTTCCCTCTGGAAGGGGGTTCTCCATGACTCAGCTCTGATCAGCATTCTTATGGAGTGCTGGAGTAATGGAGTATTGGAAAAACGAAAACCTAACATCGATCTTTTGTAACGTTAAACAGAGGTCATCGAGATTCTCTGATGCATGGAGTTCACGAGCGATGGACCATCACTCCAGTACTCCAACAATCCATCACTCCTTGAAACTATTACAGGCAAAGCCAGATATCTTTGACTTGGCCCAAAAAACCAGAATATCAAATTTAAATTCTAACCATACCTAGCGAGGATAAATGAAAGCTGCATATTATACTGGAAATAAGACGTTTGCAATTGAATCCGTGCAACCTATTGCTCCCGACGAAGGAGAAGTCCAGGTGAGGGTTGCCTATTGTGGGATTTGCGGCACGGACCTGCACGTTTTTCACGGGGCGATGGACGCCCGCGTCGGTTCCCATCGGGTTATCGGCCACGAAATGTCCGGTAAAATTGCCGCCATCGGCGAAAAGGTCCAAGATCTCAAAATCGGCGATCCGGTGGTAATCCGCCCTCTGGCTGCCTGCGGCTCCTGTCCGGCCTGCCAGCGAGGACATACCCATATCTGTCAAAACCTTAAATTTCTTGGCCTCGATACCGACGGAGCCTTTCAACAATCCTGGACGGTGCCGGCCCACACCATTCACAAAATTCCCGCCGATCTTTCGATAGAACATGCGGCCCTCATCGAACCGGTGGCCGTGGCTTGCCACGATGTACGGCGGGCACGGCTAATCGCCGGCGAAGATACCCTGGTGATCGGCGGCGGACCCATCGGCATGCTCATCGCCATGGTAGCCGGCCACGCCGGAGCCAGGGTTACGGTGTCGGAAGTCAACGCCCACCGCCTGGATTTGGCGCGATCGCTGGGTTTCGCAACCTTAGATCCTAAAAAGGTCAATGTCGCGGAGGAGATCTATGCGCAAACCGCCGACAAAGGGGCCGACGTCATCTTTGAAGTCTCCGGAACCCAGGCCGGAGTGGATACGATGACCGAAGCGGCCGCTACCCGTTGCCGGATTGTGATGGTCGCCATTCACGCCACCAAGCCGACGGTGGATCTTTTTAAATTTTTCTGGCGGGAAATCGAGCTTTTTGGGGCTCGGGTATACGAGGCCGAAGATTATGAGGAGGCCATCAAACTGGTTGCCTCCGGCGCCATCGACTGTAATTCGATCATCACGGATGTTCGACCGCTGGAAAAAATCACGGACGCCTTTCAAGCCCTTAGCGGTAATGCCCAGGCAATGAAGAGTTTGATCAAATGTTCATAAATTCAGAACTACTGATGTGTCGTAAGGTCTGATGCAACAGAAAGGTCAGAAATTGAGTCAATAAGACTGAATTTGAGCGAATTGTTCTGAATTTATTTTTTATTTCGGTTCTATAACCAAAATAAAGGAAATTATAGCATTCTTTGTCAAATTTTTATCACACCTCGAAGACACGAAGGCCACGAAGACTTCATTATACTTTCTCTTCGTGTTCTTCCTGACCTTCGTGGTTCAGCGATCGATCTGTTTGGAGCTCCGCCTCCGGCAGATCCGGGTTAGGAGATGATAGATGAGTATTCTCGATCAATTTAAGCTGGATGGCCAAACGGCACTGGTGACCGGTTGCAAAAGAGGCATCGGCAAAGCCATGGCCATTGCCCTGGCCGAAGCCGGGGCGGATATTGTCGGTGTCAGCGCAACCCTGGAAACCGAAGGCAGTGTCGTTGGACAAGCGGTAACAGACAGGGGGCGAAAGTTCAAGGGGTATGCCTGCGATTTTAGCGACCGGCCCGCGCTATACCGTTTTATCAACCAGGTAAAAAACGATTTTCCGCAAATCAACATTTTAGTCAATAACGCCGGGACCATCATCCGTGTGCCGGCTGTGGAACACCCTGATGATGACTGGGATAAAGTCATCGAAATAAATCTGAGTGCACAGTTTATCCTTTCCCGGGAAATCGGCAAAGAGATGGTCACCCGCGGACAGGGCAAAATCATCTTCACGGCATCTCTGTTGACCTTTCAGGGAGGAATCCTGGTGCCGGGCTACGCAGCCAGCAAAGCCGGTGTCGGTCAACTCACCATGGCCCTGGCCAATGAATGGGCCGGTCAGGGAGTCAATGTTAATGCCATCGCCCCCGGCTATATCAGTACCGACAACACCGAGGCACTGCGAAATGATCCCGAACGGAGCCAGGCGATTTTGGCGCGCATTCCAGCTGGGCGCTGGGGGGAAGCTGAAGACTTTGCCGGTCCGGTCGTCTTTCTGGCCTCAAAGGCTTCCGACTACATGCACGGTACCGTGGTTCTGGTGGACGGCGGCTGGATGGGGCGGTAGAGTCTTCTGGGCACGATTGCCTTACGCAGCGCAACAGCCCCGAATGCCATAAAATATTTGCTGAACGAGGGGATCTAGAGTCATTTCTCAATTCTCCTTATTTTTCTTCAACCAGCCTGGGGCTTGATAGGCGGGATAGGGATGGGTGTAGAAACCTTTGCCCGTTTTGATGCCGAGCTCTCCTCTCTCAATCTTGTCTAATAGGAGTCTGGGCGGGGCATCCAACTCATCACCCGACTCACGATAGTAAACCATTTCAATGTCTCGCACCACGTCAAGTCCCACCATATCCATCATACCAAAGGGACCAGCTCGTCCACCGGTAGCAATCATCCAGGCTCGGTCAACATCTTCGTGGGTAGCCACCCCGTCATCAACCAGGTGCAGACATTCTTTCTTAATAGCTCGCCACACCCGATTGAAAATAAAACCTGTTTCAAAGGGTTTTGTTTGCATTTCGGGACAC
>JASFFJ010000357.1:0-8095 GCA_050124355.1 Desulfobacterales bacterium
TCTGATGCAAATCATAGCATACCATTTGACGACAAACAACGGATAGCCGGCTTGTGATGATTTACCACTGAAATCTAAACCCTGACCATTAATATGTCATCTTATTCCAATAAATACGATATTATCGTTATCGGTGCCGGTCACGCTGGTTGCGAATCGGCACTGGCAGCTGCACGTATGGGGTGTAGCGTGCTGTTGCTGACCATTGATCTCGACAAGTTGGCAGCTATGCCATGTAGCCCTTCAATCGGCGGAATGGCCAAAGGACAACTGGTAAAAGAAATAGACGCACTGGGCGGAGAAATGGCCAAAACCACCGACAAAACGGCTATTCAGTACCGCACTCTCAATACCAAAAAAGGCCCCGCTGTCCACTCTTCCAGAACCCAAAACGATAAAATTCGATATCATATGGCCATGAAAGCGGTTGTCGAAGCTCAACCAAACCTCGATCTAAGGCAAGCAATGGCAGAGCAGCTGATGGTGGAAAATAATTGTGTGATGGGCGTTAGGGATCAGACTGGCTACGAATACCAAGCTCCGATGGTGGTTATAGCGACCGGCACCTTCCTGAGGGGGCTGATTCATATCGGATCTAAATCTATAAAAGCAGGCCGCGCAGGTGAATTCGCTTCCTATGGTCTTGCCACCAATCTCAGGGATCTGGGGTTCGAGCTTGGTCGTTTCAAAACCGGTACCCCTCCTCGACTAAAAAAATCAAGCATTGATTTCAGTAAATTCACCGTCCATGATGCTGATTCCCATCCGACGCCTTTTTCTTTTTTTACTGAAAAGATAACTATGCCCCAATTACCCAGCTATATTGGTCACACCAGCCAAAGAAGTCACGAGATTGTGCGTAATAATCTTCAACACTCAGCACTATATGGTGGAATCATAAAAGGAACCTCAGCACGGTACTGTCCTTCTTTCGAGGATAAGATTGTTAAATTTCCCGATAGAGACCGTCACCAGGTTATCTTAGAACCGGAGGGAGTGGATACCGAAGAAATTTATGCCAGCGGTCTTGGCAACAGTTTACCACCGGAAGTCCAGCTCGAGCTGGTGCGATCAATTAAAGGTCTCGAATCAGCTGATATCATGCGACCTGCCTATGCCATTGAATACGACTACGTCAATCCCATCGGGCTTAAACCAACTCTGGAAACCAAACTTATTAGCGGACTTTTTTTAGCAGGACAAATTAACGGTACTTCAGGATATGAAGAAGCCGCCGCTCAGGGGATGTGGGCCGGCATTAATGCTGCCTGCAAAGTGCAGGCAAGATCGGCGTTTCTTCTGGACAGATCCCAGGCATATATGGGGGTTATGATCGATGATCTTGTCACTCTGGGCACCAAAGAACCCTATCGGATGTTCACAAGCCGGGCGGAATATCGTCTCATGTTGCGAGAAGATAACGCTGATTTGCGATTGATGGGCATCGGTCATGAACTTGGTTTGATTGATGACATTACATTGAAAAACTTGAAGACTCGCAAGGAACAAATTGACAGAGAGATTCAACGCGTGAAGCAGACCATTGTGAAACCAACTGCAAAGGTAAATACCTATCTGGAGAACCAAGGCACAAAACCGATCCGCCATGGTGTCCGCCTTGATCAACTGCTGAAAAGAACCGAATTGGACTACTGCGCGGTTGATATCCTTGCCAAAAGTCCTGATGCTATCAATGATGCAATTGCCCATCAGGTTGAAATAGAAATAAAATATGAAGGCTATATTCTAAAACAATTTCGGGAAATCGAACGTTTTCAGAATTTGGAAAGAATAAAAATACCGCAAGATTTTGACTTTACCAATATCCACAGTTTGTCCAACGAATTAAAGGAGAAACTATCGAAAGTAAAACCCGCATCACTCGGTCAGGTTTCACGCATTGATGGTATTACGCCCACAGCGATTTCAGTGTTGATGGTAGCGCTTAAAACCAGGCGATTATCGCAGGCAGTTGAATAGTGCCTCAACTGAGCGGATGCCTGCTCTTTCAGACAAGTATATTCCTGTATTCTTGACACGTTATCTCTTAAATCTTATTATAAATGGCGTTTAATTAATGCCTGATAGCCTGCCTGCTATCTTTAAAACGTTTTCTATAAATTGGTTCTAATTACAATTAAGGGGTTATGCCGGTATGTCTGAAGATTATTATAACGTTCTTGGTGTTCAGAAAAACGCCAGTGAAGAGGAAATTAAAAAAGCTTACCGCAAGTTAGCGATGAAGTTCCATCCCGATCACACAAAAGGGGACAAGAGCGCTGAAGAAAAATTCAAGAAAATAAGCGAAGCCTATGCTGTCTTGAGTGACAAAGAAAAACGCAAAGAATATGATACCTTTGGTTCTGAAGGTTTTCGTCAACGCTTTTCCCAGGAGGATATATTTCGAGGATTCGACTTCGGGGATATATTCAGGGAATTCGGATTTGGCGGCGATAATTTCTCCCATGCCGGGGGCGGTGGCAGAAGATTTTCTTTTGGGACTGGATCACCTTTCAATTTTGGCGGAGCACAACAACATAACCAGGCCAAAGGCACGGATTTGGTTTACGAGCTACCCTTGACATTACGCGAAATCGCCTCAGGAACTAGCAAGGCGATAACCTTCCAGCATCAAGGGAGATCTGAAAACTTGACTGTAAAAATCCCCAAAGGACTAATAGCAGGCAAAAAACTACGATTGGTCGGTAAGGGAAATCCAAGTCCCTACGGCGGTCCGGCCGGCGATCTGTATATAAAATCTAAAGTACTCAATGACCCTGTATTCAGCTCAGAGAATTATGATCTTTTTATAGATCGGGAACTGAAGCTAAGCGAAGCCATTCTGGGAACGACCGTCTCTGTTCCGACAATCCATGACAAGCAATTGAGTCTTAAAATTCCACCCGGCACCAAACATGGTACCAAGATGAGGTTGTCCGGACACGGTCTGCCGGACATGAAGAAAAATGAGAAGGGCGATCTATATGTCCGCGTACATATCACAATCCCGCAAAATCTCAACGAAGCGCAAAAAAAAGTAGTAGATAAATTGGCGGCAGTCGGTTTGTAAAGATTCAAAAAAATTGACAAGATCTCTATTTCGCGATAATCTAGTTTACAAAGCTTATCAAATATTTTGAACTATGGGAGGTTCGAACCAGCTGGCATGTCAGAAGAATGGGATTTCGAGTCTATGCAAAACGAGGCCATCTGCTAAATTCTTCTTTACACTTTTTCTATTTAGACGCCGTCCTACTATAAAAACAAAATTCCATTTTCTTCATGCCAGAGGCCGCTAATTCATTATTCCATCCTTATGAGAATTCGAAAACGCTCCAGAATTTCCATATTTTAAATGACGGTACACAATCCAAATCGCCATCATAATCGCATTCTGGCAGGATACTTCCTGGTATCCATATATTTCGAATCGATAATAGGGATTCCGGCTATCCAAAGAACCTAATTCTATATATTAAGTTGCGGCTGGTTTTGGCCGATAATGTAGTAAAAGTATTTATCCGGTAAATGACACATTAATTCATAAGTGGTGGAGTAACCTATGATTATCACCTGCAAGGAATGCAACTCAAGCTTTAAGGTCGACGACAGTCTAATAAAAGAGACCGGTTCCAAAGTCAAGTGTTCGAAATGCGAGAATATATTTACAGCATATCCACATTCTCCTGAAGATGATTTATTTTCAGACACAGATGAGCAATTGCTGGATTCAGCTGGAAGCTCGGAATTGAACGATCTCGATTCTTCTTTAGATGATTTATTTAATGATGACGGATCCCTTGAAACGAAAACCACGCAAGAGGATGCGGATGACGTACTAGGCTTCGGACTTGGTCTGGATCCTGAGTTTGACGAGAAAGAGGATCCGCCTGAACTGGCGCCTGAAACAGAAGAATCGGAACTCGATCTGGGTGACTCCGATGATCAATTGGATTCAGATACTGGGGCAGGAATGGAGAATCTGCTGGAAGAGACTGACGAGGAACTTGACTTGGGGTTAGAACTTGATGCGGATGCCGATCCGGAACCGGTTGCGCCCTCGATGATCGACGATGAACTGCCGGATCTGGAGGATTTATCCGCTTTGGACAGTGAGCCTTTGACTGAGGATGACACAGATACCAAACTCGAAGATATTGAGCTTGACCTGGAAGCTGAAAATAAACAGGAAACAAAGGATTCAGATCCTGTCATAGACAGTGAGGCTACTTTGGCAGAGCTAGACACTGAAAAAACGGAAACCATAGAATCTGAAACAACCGCCATCGATGATCCCGAGGACCTTAACCTCGATCTGCTATTAGATCAGGACGCTAACAACCAGGAAGTCAATGAAATTCCCGATACCGAAATGGCACTGGATGAGATTGGCGATGAGCTGGATTTGTCCGATCTGGATCTTGAAAACGACGAGGCGCCGGCAGCGGTAACTGCCACAGAGAAAGATTCTGAAGATCTGAATCTCGATCTGCTGCCGGATCAGGAAGATGAAAACCTGGAGGTTGATGAAGCCCTCGATGCCGAAATGGCACTGGAGGAGATCGGCGATGAGCTGGATTTGTCCGATCTGGATCTTGAAAACGAGGAAACGTCGGCAACGGAAACTGCCACAGGGGAGGAATCTGAGGATCTGAATCTCGATCGGCTGCTCGATGAGGACGATGAAAACCAGGAGATCGATGAAATTCCTGATGCTAAAATAGCGGCAGAAGAATCTGATGAGATAGATTTCCTGGATTTGGATCTTGAAGGCGACGACACGCAGGCAACTGAGGTTACTTCAGGGGAAAAATCTGAAAATCAGGGCCTGGATCCCGAAACCATCGCAGCCGAGGTAAAAAGCTCCGGAGATGAACTTGATTTATCCGATCTTGAAGAAATAATTGATTCCGAAACTGATGAATCTGCTGAAAATTCAGCCGAAGCATTTGAGCCGGATCCTGAACCTAAAAATGATCAAATAGCTCAGGCAGCCGGCGCTATTGCTGACGAAGAAGAGGATGATGCGCTGGATTTTTCCGATCTGGAAAAAATGCTCGAACCTGATGAAACGCCGGAAGTCTCAGCCAAAGACGATGATGCCGACGAACTTGACCTGCAATTTGATATCGATGAACCGGTTACCGATGCTGTTGATACCGTAGCTTCTAGTGACGCCGGAAACGCAAATCAGCAGGATGATCTTTTAGATATAGAGAAAATGCTGGAAGAAAATGAAGAAATCACCGAAGAGGAATCGGAATCACCATTGGAAATGGCGTCAGCCCAGGAGGATGCTTCTGAGAATGAAAGCGATCTTGAGCTTGATTTTGATATAGAGAGTGAACTCCAGGAAAAGGAAGATCTCTATAATGGCAGTACTACCGCCGATGAACAACTGGAGTCAAATCTTCTGACTCCCGATGGTACGGATACATCTGATGACGCCGGTATTGAGGACGTTGAACTTGAAGGGACAGTGCTCCAGGCAGATGTCACAACAGATGAATTTGCCACAGATGAACTTTTGGAAACAACTGGCGTCGACAACCAGACCGATGACTCACCGCTAGCAGACGACCCGCCATTGACCCCGGCCGCGATGGTGCCGAAGTCACGGTCGAAAAAGCCCGTTCTCGTAGCCTTGCTGCTTCTCCTTTTAGCAGGCGGGGTTTTAATTGTTCCCAACATGCTAGGAATAAAGATTCCCTATATAAGCGATATCAAAATTCCTTATCTGAGTGACCTCGATATTAGAATCCCATACCTAAGCGATAAACTGAATCCAAAAGCGGAGGATGTTGCCGGCAACCTCAAGATAGTGCCACTGGGAGGAACCATAAACGCCAGATTTGTTAACGATTCACAGGGCAACCCACGCTTTGTCATCCATGGCAAGATAAAAAATGATTATGATCATCCTCGAAGTTTTATCAAGGTAACGGGAAAGATTTACCAAAAGGGCGGAAAACTTGTGAAATCCGAAAGCGTTTATTGCGGCAACGTGCTTTCTGATTCAGAACTCGCAGGAATGAAGATTGCGGCAATCACAAAACGCTTGCGCAACAGATTCGGTGACAAAAAATCCAACATAAAGGTTAAAACCGGGCAAACCGTTCCGTTTATGATTGTATTTGATAAATTGCCGCAAAACCTCGATGAATACACGGTGGAGGTGGATGGGTCTTCCTTAGGAGGACATTCTAAGGATAGCCAAAATAATTCCTAATGCACCTGTGGTAAACCTAAGTAACTAAATGCTGCCGCTCGAACTGCCCTGCTGAGATATTATCTGATTTCAGCAGGGCTTTTTTGTGAAATATGGTTTCATTGGACCCAAAACTCGTTTTTCAACTTGACTAAGCGTTGCTTAATTGGTAGAAAGCCTTCCTACCAGAGATGGCTACAGGTACGATAATTGGCGATGTAGCTCAGATGGTTAGAGCATACGGCTCATATCCGTAGTGTCCGGGGTTCGATTCCCTGCATCGCCACCATCCAATGTCATTCCAAAGTTTTCTCAATAAAAGCCTGAAATTATTTGTCAGTCATACTCAATCCCATCTACGCAATTTATATTGTTTTCGGCGGTATGCATATTATGCTTTCAAAATATCTACGAAAGCTTCATCCCTCGAACCCTTGCCAAATTATTTACAGCCGGTTATGCTACCGGGAATATTTTTTCCGCTTCCAGATAATGAAAGCCGATATCTCGCCTTAGATCCAAGCGATTACCATTGGGGTTTTCCCGGGGGATTACCCTGATCTTTCCATTGTCGAACGCATCTAATAGTTTCTTTCTGAATAATTCGGCGGCCTCACCCCGGCTGCCATCGGGTTTGACAGTCAGGTTCGCGTTTAAGAAGGCCACGCGGGTTCCATCGGATTTAAAACCGCCCTTCCCCGGTGAACCCATCATGGCCGAAGGAATCACTTGAATGCCTTTGCGCTTCATGTATTTAAAATCTATTTCAACGGGTTCTCCTCGGGTGCAAGACCAGGGATACCCTTTCTGGCCGTCCGGTCCTCCCCTTCCCGTTACCAGCGCTGAGCATATGGCCAGCTGATTTGTTCTGACTTCCGGTTCAACTTCATTCAAATTTCCCTCCAGGGTTGCTTTTATTAGGGTTCCCAGATTTCTCAGTCGACGTAGGACCGGCTGGGCCTCGGGTTCTCCGGGACGAATATTAATTTCAGAGACTCGTATTGCCGTTGGAGATCCCGTCTCATCCATCGACACAAAACAGCCGGGATAAAGTATGCAGGGACGTAAAATTTTCTCTTTTCTCATAGCTTCAATCAGCGGTCCAGCAATGACATCACCTGCCATTTTAATTAATTCCGGTGTTTCCATTGGATGGGGTGACACAGCTCCCATACCGCCGGTGACCGGATTGTTTTTGCCGGCGGGGCCCTCAAATCGTTCCGGATAGTCCATGGCGGTGGGTAAAATTTGAAAATTCCCATTTTTATCAACCAACAGTGTAAAGCTTATCTCCACCCCCGACATCAAGGACTCTATCAGTAACGGCCAACCTCCCTTGCTACCGAACATCTTTCTATAGCTAGCCTTGTAATCTTTGATCAATCCATCGTAAACTTCTCTGATTTCCCAGGTGTTCAAAATAATGCGCGCACCCTTTCCACCTGCGCTGAAAGGATATTTTAACACGGCCCCCCCGTAAGCATGGATATATTTTAAGCAGGTCTGCAGTATCTTCTGATACTCTTTGGCGTCCACCTCGATCCAGGAGGTTGCCACTGGGATATCAGCTTCCCGACAAAGTTTTTTGCACGCTATTTTATCACCTTCGATAAACGCACCGGACTTTCTCAAACCGATAATGTGATCCCCAAAACCGGCGTTTTCAACGGCATCCACCAAACCTTCAAACAAAAGCGCTTCGGGCATCGGGATCACATAATCGATTTTCATTTCCTTCAAGGCCGCAATAATTGTTGCTGTATAGTCCTCAGCAGAATTGCTATTTGTAGCAATAAACTCCACCGGCCAATTCATAATTTCAGAAAATGTCGGCATTGAAGGGGTTCCCCGAATGACGATCCCTTTATAATTATCCGAATATATTTC